>NZ_JBKJFM010000040.1:0-38874 GCF_046614825.1 Streptomyces nanhaiensis | reverse complement strand
CGGGGGGGGCGTGGCCGGCCAGAGCGCCGGCGGGCGGCACGGCCGCCGCGCACGCGCCCGTGTCCTGCCGCCGCGCCGCGCCACCGCGTACACGGTGGCCGCCGCGGCCGCGGGGGGCCTGCTGCTGCTCGCCCTGCCCTTCTACCTCGACCGCTTCTGGCTCCAGGCCGGACTGCTGGCCATGGCCGCCGCCATCGGCGCGATCGGGCTGAACCTGCTGACCGGCGCCACCGGCCAGCTCTCCCTGGGCCACTCCTTCTTCCTCGCCGTCGGCGCGTACGGCTACTGCGTGCTGGCCGGCGGACGCGACGGGGAGCTGGCCGGCCTGGGCCTGCCCGGCTGGCTGGCGGTGACCGGCGCGGTGGCCCTGGCCGGCCTGGCGGGCGGGCTGTTCAGCCCGATCGCCGGACGGCTGCGGGGCGCGTACCTGGGCATCGCCACCCTGGCACTGGTCTTCATCGGCCAGCACGTGCTGCTCAACGCCCACGATCTGACGGGCGGTTACAACGGCCGCCCCGTCCCGCCGCTGTCGCTGTTCGGCCTCACCTTCGACGACACCGAGACCGTGGTCGCCGCCGTGCCGTTCCAGTCGATGGAGAAGCTCTGGTACGCCGGGCTGGTCCTGCTGGCGGTGTGCGCCTTCTTCGCGCACGGGGTGCTGCGCGACCGCCCGGGCCGGGCGCTGAACGCCATCCGCGACCACCGGATCGCGGCCGGGGTGATGGGCGTGCCGGTGGCCCGGCAGCGGGCGGGGGTGTTCGTCCTGTCCTCGATGTACGCGGGCCTGGCCGGGGTGCTGCTGGCGCTGGTCTTCCAGCAGACCGTGCCCGAGTACTTCGGCATCGTCCTGGCCCTGGAGTACCTGGCCATGATCGTCATCGGCGGTCTGGGCTCGGTCTCCGGAGCCGTCACCGGGGCGGTGTTCGTCACCCTGCTGCCCCAGATCCTCACCCGCTACAGCGAGGCCCTGCCCCTGGTCTCCGCCCCCGGAACGGGCGGGGTCGCACCGGGCGAGATGTCCCGCTACCTGTACGGCGCCGCGATCGTGGCGATCGTGCTGTTCCTGCCGGGCGGCCTGGTGCGGCTCGCCGCCCGCCGCGGTCACACTCAGAAAGACGAGGCATGAAGACTGTGAAGACGCAGAAGAAGCACACGGCGCGCGCCGCCGCGGTGGTCGCCGCGACCGCCCTCGCCCTCATCGCCACGGGATGCAGCTCCAAGGCGGGCGGCGGGGACTCCGGCGGCACCGGCACCGGCGCCGACGGCGTGCGCACCGACAAGGGCGTGACGGACGAGACCATCCGGATCGGCGCCCTCACCGACATGACCGGTGTCTACGCCTCCCTGGGCAAGAGCGTCACCCAGGCGCAGCAGCTCTACATCGACCAGATCAACTCCGACGGCGGGATCTGCGGCCGGAAGCTGGAGCTGACCGTCCGCGACCACGGCTACGACGCGGGCAAGGCGATCCCCGCCTACACCGAGCTGCAGCCCAAGGTGGTGGGCTTCGTGCAGTTCCTCGGCTCGCCGTTCGTCAGCGCGGTCAAGGAGCGGATCGACGGCCAGCACAAGGTGCTGGTGCTGCCGCAGGCCTGGTCCGCCGACCTGCTGGGCAGCGAGTACATCAGGGTCATCGGCGCCACCTACGACGTGGAGACGGTCAACGCGATCGACTTCCTGCTGGAGGAGGGGAAGATCGCCGAGGGCGACACGATCGGCCACGTCTACTTCGAGGGCGACTACGGCGAGAACGCCCTGAAGGGCGCCGAGCACGCGGCCCGGAAGGCCGGACTGACCCTGGTGGAGCAGAAGATCAAGCCGACCGACGAGGACATGTCCGCACAGGTGGCGGCGTTCAAGAAGGCCGGTGTGAAGGCCATCGTGATCAGCGCCGGGCCGCGCCAGGCGGCCTCCCTGGTCGGCGTGTCGGCGGCCGCCGGCCTGAACGTGCCGATCATCGGCAACAACTCGGCGTTCGCGCCGCAGCTGCTGAAGACCCAGGCCGGTCCGGTCCTGCAGAAGGACTACTACGTGGCCGCCTCGACCCTGCCGATCGGATCGGAGGAGCCGGAGCCGGCCAGGCTGGCCCGGAAGTACGCCGAGGCCTACCCCGACGACATCCTCGACAACGGCGTGGCCGCGGGCTGGAGCGCCGCCTCCGTCCTCGGCGCGGCGCTGAAGCAGGCGTGCGACGACAAGGACCTCACCCGGGAGGGCGTGGTCAAGGCGCTGACGTCCATGGAGGACCACGACGGGGGCTTCGGCATCCGGCACGACTTCACCGACCCAGGACTGCCCTCGACGCGGGAGAGCTTCATCCTCAAGCCGGACGGGAAGACCGAGGGCGGACTGAAGGTGCACCGGGAGGCGGAGGCCTCGGAGAACGCCCAGGCATTCTCCTTCGGGGAGTGACCGCGCGCTGACCGGGCGTCCGTGCCCGCCGCGACGGGGGCGGCGGGCACGGGCGGTGCGGACGGTGCGGGCGTGGCCCGGGCTCGGACGAGTCCGGGCCACGCGGCGTCTCACGGCGAAGGGCCGCCCGCACCGTGTCCCGCCTGCCCGCTCGCTCGCCCGCACCGTACCCGTACCCATTCGGTACCCCCGGCGGGCCGTGCGGGCACCGTGCGGCCCGCCGGGGCCCGCACGGTGCCCCCCGGCAAATCCACTGGTGTATTCCGGCGCGGGCCGGGAAGGCGCGGAACAGGAGGAGAAGGCGGGAAAACACCGGGCGCCGGACGGATTCCATGGAATCCGTCCGGCGCCCGAGGTATGAACCGGCCTCCGCCGCGGGCGGCTAGGGCTGGGCCGCCGCCCGTGCCTCACGGCGGTTGTCGCGGAAGGTGTTGACCCGGCGCGCGGTGGCGAACAGCGGGATCACCGCGCCCAGCACCAGCTGCAGCGCGCAGCCGGTCTGCAGCAGCAGCTCACCGCCCGGGGCGTCGAACGCCCAGGCCGTCAGCAGGCCCATGCTCAGCACGATCCAGCCGAGCATCGCCACGGCCAGCAGCCCGCGCGGCTTGGGGTACTCCACCCGGCTCACCATCAGCCAGGCCACCCCGACGATGGCCAGCAGCGTCGGGACGAACGGCAGCTCCAGCAGGACGATCGAGACGACCGTCAGGGCCCCGAAGGGGCTGGGCATGCCCTGGAAGACCCCGTTGGGCAGGGTGACGCAGGAGAACCTGGCGAGCCGCAGCACCACCGCCAGCAGCACCACGATCCCGGCGAGCGCCGAGACGCCCTGGTGCGCGTCGTTGGCCACCATCCCCCAGACCAGCACGAAGTACGCGGGCGCCAGCCCGAAGCTGATCAGGTCGGAGAGGTTGTCCAGCTCCGCGCCCATCGCCGAGCTGCGCAGCTTGCGCGCCACGAGCCCGTCGAAGAGGTCGAAGACCGAGGCCAGCAGCATCAGCATCACGGCGGTCGCGGCGCTGTGCCGGGCCATGCCGCCGTCTCCGTTGCCCGTCAGATGCGGGATCAGGACACCGGTGGTGGTGAAGTACACCGCAAGGAAGCCGCAGGTGGCGTTGCCCAGGGTGAGCGCGTCGGCTATCGACAGCCGCATGGACAGCGGCATGTCGCCCATCTCGTCGCCGTCGTCCTCCGGACCGGCCTCGGGGACCCACTGGGTCTTGGGGTCAGTCACGGTCAAGGCGAGTCACCCCCGCGGTCGTGGGCTGGCCGACCTCGACGGCGACCTCGACGCCCTCCGGGAGGTAGAGGTCGACGCGGGAGCCGAAGCGGATCAGGCCGATCCGCTCACCCTGCTCGACCTTGGCGCCCTGCTCGACGTACGGCACGATCCGCCGGGCCACGGCGCCGGCGATCTGGACCATCTCGATGTCGCCCAGCTCGGTGTCGAAGTGCCAGACGACCCGCTCGTTGTTCTCGCTCTCCTTGTTGAACGCCGGAACGAAGCCGCCGGGCACGTGCTCGACGGACGTCACCGTGCCCGCCAGCGGGGCGCGGTTGACGTGGACGTTCAGCGGGCTCATGAAGATCGCGACGCGGGTGCGCCCGTCCTTCCACGGCATGATGCTCTGCACCACGCCGTCGGCCGGGGAGATGACACGGCCCTGGGCGATCTCTCGCTCGGGGTCGCGGAAGAACCACAGCATGCCCGCCGCCAGGGCGGTGGCGGGCACTGCCGCCACCGCTGCGCCTCTCGAGCGCCTGGCGCGGGCCAGGCTGAGGGCTGCGGTGGCGACGGTCGGGAGGAGCCACGGCGATGCTCCGCGCGCGAGACGGATACGGCCGCGTTGTGCAGAGGATGGGCTGTGGGGCATGGATGACCTTCGTAGCGGAGGGTGCCGCGTAAACACGGGGGACGGCGGCTTTCCCGGGATGCTATCGGTTACCGGTGGCAACTGGGCAAGCCAGAGCACCTGTCGGGACCGTGGGCTACCCGGAAGGCCTTGGTTCGGGGTGTCGTCCCTTTGGAGGGAAAACACCCCGAATAAGGCATTCTACCCCTGGATCTTGTACTCCTCCAGGAGTCGGCGTCCCACGATCATCTTCTGGATCTCGGCGGTGCCCTCGCCGATCAGGAGCATCGGGGCCTCACGGTACAGCCGTTCGATCTCGTACTCCTTGGAGAAACCGTAACCGCCGTGGATGCGGAACGCGTCCTCCACGACCTCCTTGCAGTACTCCGAGGCGAGGTATTTGGCCATCCCCGCCTCCAGGTCGTTGCGCTGCCCGGAGTCCTTCTTCCGTGCGGCGCCGACCATCAGGGCGTGCGCCGCCTCCACCTTGGTGGCCATTTCGGCCAACTTGAACTGAATTGCCTGGTGCTGGGCGATCGGCTTGCCGAAGGTGTGCCGCTGCTGGGCGTAGGAGACGCCCAGCTCGAAGGCGCGCTGGGCCACGCCGCAGCCGCGCGCGGCCACGTTGACCCGGCCGACCTCGACGCCGTCCATCATCTGGTAGAAGCCGCGGCCGGTCCTGCCCCCCAGGACCCGGTTCTCCGGGACGCGCAGGCCGTCCAGGATCAGCTCGGTGGTGTCGACGCCCTTGTAGCCCATCTTGTCGATCTTGCCGGGGATCGTCAGACCCGGCTTGACCTCGCCGAAGCCCGGCTCCTTCTCGACCAGGAAGGTGGTCATCGACTTGTGCGGGGCCGTCCCCTCCGGGTGGCCCTCGTCGGTGCGGCACAGCACCGCCACCAGCGAGGAGGTGCCGCCGTTGGTCAGCCACATCTTCTGGCCGGTCAGGACGTACCCGTCGCCGTCGCGCACGCCCTTGGTGGTGATGGCCGACACGTCCGAGCCCAGGCCCGGCTCGGACATCGAGAAGGCGCCGCGGACCTCGCCGGCCGCCATCCTGGGCAGGAAGTACTCCTTCTGCTCGTCGGTGCCGTGCTGCTTGAGCATGTACGCGACGATGAAGTGGGTGTTGATGATGCCGGACACGCTCATCCAGCCGCGGGCGATCTCCTCCACGCACAGCGCGTAGGTGAGCAGCGACTCCCCCAGACCGCCGTACTCCTCCGGGATCATCAGACCGAAGATCCCCAGTTCCTTCAGGCCCTCCACGATCTGGGTCGGGTACTCGTCCCGGTGCTCCAGCTCGGTGGCGACCGGGATGATCTCCTTGTCGACGAAGTCGCGGACGGTGGAGACGATCTCCCGCTGGATGTCCGTCAGGCCCTCGGTCTGCGCCAGGCGCCCCATGTCACTTGCCTCCCTTTCCGGAGTCCCGCCCGTCCGTGCGCAGCTCGGGGCGGCCGGGCTGCTCACCTCCGCGCGCCTCGGTGTACTCGGCGGTGGGCACCATCACCTTGCGGCGGAAGACGCACACCAGGGTGCCGTCCTGCTTGTAGCCCTTGGTCTCGACGTGGACGATGCCGCGGTCGGACTTCGAGCGCGAGGGCGTCTTGTCCAGGACGGTGGTCTCGCCGTAGATGGTGTCGCCGTGGAAGGTGGGCGCCACGTGCCGCAGCGACTCGATCTCCAGGTTGGCGATCGCCTTGCCGGAGACGTCCGGCACGGACATGCCCAGCAGCAGCGAGTAGATGTAGTTGCCGACCACCACGTTCCTGCCGAAGTCCGTCGTCTTCTCGGCGTAGTTGGTGTCCATGTGGAGCGGGTGGTGGTTCATGGTCAGCAGGCAGAACAGGTGGTCGTCGTACTCCGTGACCGTCTTGCCGGGCCAGTGCCGGTAGACGTCCCCGACCTCGAACTCCTCGTAGGTGCGGCCGAACTGCATGGTGTGACTCTCCGTGGTGTGGTGGGCGAACGGGTACCGGACCGGGCCGCCCCCCTCCCGGCCTCCCCCTCCGCCCCGTGGAAGGGGGCGGAAGGAGGGGGCGGGGAGCCGGGAGCGGCCCGCGGTGGTGGGGCTCAGGCGGCCGGCGGCTCGAACTTCGAGGTCCGCTCCATGCCGGCGGCCCGGCCCTTGCCCGCGATGACCAGGGCCATCTTGCGGCTGGCCTCGTCGATCATCTCGTCGCCGAGCATCGCCGAGCCCTTCTTGCCGCCCGCCTCGGAGGTGAAGTACTCGTAGGCGTCCAGGATCAGCTCCGCGTGGTCGTAGTCCTCCTGGGAGGGTGAGAAGACCTCGTTGGCCGCCTCGACCTGGCCGGGGTGCAGCACCCACTTGCCGTCGAAGCCGAGGGCGGCGGCGCGCTCGGCCACGGCCCGGAAGCCGTCCACGTTCTTGATCTGCAGGTAGGGGCCGTCGATGGCCTGCAGGTTGTGGGTGCGGGCGGCCATCAGGATCCGCATCAGGATGTAGTGGTAGGCGTCGGCCGGGTAGCCGGGCGGCTGCTCGCCCACGACCAGGGACTTCATGTTGATGGAGGCCATGAAGTCGGCCGGGCCGAAGATGATGGTCTCCAGCCGGGGCGAGGCGGCGGCGATCTCGTCGACGTTCACCAGGCCCTTGGCGTTCTCGATCTGCGCCTCGATGCCGATGCGGCCGACCTCGAAGCCCATGGTGGTCTCGATCTGCGTCAGCAGCATGTCCAGCGCCCTGACCTGGGCGGCGTCCTGCACCTTCGGCAGCATGATGCAGTCCAGGTTGGGACCTGCGCCCTCGACGACCGTGATCACGTCGCGGTACGTCCAGTGGGTGGTCCAGTCGTTGACGCGCACCACCCGGGTCTTGCCCGTCCAGTCGCCCTCGTTGAGGAACTTCACGATGGTGTGCCGGGCCTCGGGCTTGGCCAGCGGGGCGCAGGCGTCCTCCAGGTCCAGGAAGACCTGGTCGGCGGCCAGCCCCTGGGCCTTCTCCAGGAAGCGGGGGTTGCTGCCCGGCACCGCGAGGCAGGAGCGGCGGGGACGCAGCCGGTTGACGGGCGTGGTCATGCGGGGACCTCCAGGGGGTCGAGCTTGTTCGCGGCGCGGATCTCGTCGACGATACGGCCGATGATCTCCGTGATGCCGAAGTCCTTCGGGGTGAAGACCGCCGCCACCCCGGCGGCGCGCAGTGCGTCGGCGTCCGCGCGCGGGATGATGCCGCCGACGATGACGGGGACGTCGTCGACGCCGGCCCGGTGCAGCCGGTCCAGCACGTCGGGCACCAGCTCGGCGTGCGAGCCGGAGAGGATCGACAGCCCCACGCAGTGCACGTCCTCGGCGACGGCCGCCGAGACGATCTGCTCGGGGGTCAGCCGGATGCCCTGGTAGACCACCTCGAAGCCCGCGTCGCGGGCCCGTACGGCGATCTGCTCGGCCCCGTTGCTGTGCCCGTCCAGACCGGGCTTGCCCACCAGCAGGCGCAGCTTGCCGCAGCCCAGCTCGGCGGCGGTGGCCGCCACCTTCCGGCGCACCTCGGCCAGCCGCGAGCCCTCCTCGGCGGGGGTCGCCAGCGGCGCGGAGCTCACGCCGGTGGGGGCCCGGTACTCGCCGAAGACATCGCGCAGGGCCCAGGCCCACTCACCGGTGGTCACCCCGGCCCGGGCGCACTCGAGGGTGGCCGGCATCAGGTTGTCCTTGCCCGCCGCGGCCCGCTTGAGCTCCGCGAGAGCCCGGTGGGCGCGGGCCTCGTCCCGCTCGTCGCGCCACCGCTGGAGGGCGGTGACGACGTTCCGCTCCACCGCCGGGTCCACGGTCATGATGGCCGTGTCCAGGTCGGCGGTGAGCGGGTTGGGCTCGGTGGACTCGAAGCAGTTGACCCCGACGATCTTCTCCTGGCCGGACTCGATGCGGGCCCGGCGCTCGGCGTGCGAGGCGACCAACTGCGCCTTGAGGTAGCCGGACTCCACCGCCGCCATCGCGCCGCCCATCTCCTGGATGCGGTCGATCTCGGCGAGGGCGCCCTCGGCCAGTTCGGCGGTCCTGGCCTCGACCACGTGCGATCCGGCGAACAGGTCGTCGTACTCCAGCAGGTCGCTCTCGTGGGCGAGGACCTGCTGGATGCGCAGCGACCACTGCTGGTCCCAGGGCCTGGGCAGGCCGAGCGCCTCGTTCCAGGCGGGCAGCTGCACGGCGCGGGCGCGGGCGTCCTTGGAGAGGGTGACCGCCAGCATCTCCAGCACGATGCGCTGGACGTTGTTCTCCGGCTGCGCCTCGGTCAGCCCCAGGGAGTTGACCTGGACGCCGTAGCGGAAGCGGCGGTGCCTGGGGTCCTCGATCCCGTACCGCTCGCGGGTGATCTTGTCCCAGATGCGGGTGAAGGCCCGCATCTTGCACATCTCCTCGACGAAGCGCACGCCCGCGTTGACGAAGAAGGAGATGCGCCCGACGACGTCGCCCATCCGCTCGGCGGGGACCTGCCCGGAGTCGCGCACCGCGTCCAGCACCGCGATGGCGGTGGACATCGCGTAGGCGATCTCCTGCACCGGTGTGGCCCCGGCCTCCTGCAGGTGGTAGCTGCAGATGTTGATCGGGTTCCACTTGGGCATGTGCGCCACGGTGTAGGCGACCGTGTCGGTGGTCAGACGCAGGGAGGGGCCCGGCGGGAAGACGTGCGTCCCGCGCGAGAGGTACTCCTTGACGATGTCGTTCTGCGTCGTCCCCGACAGCCCGGAGATGTCCGCGCCCTGCTCCTCGGCGACCACCTGGTACAGCGCCAGCAGCCACATGGCGGTGGCGTTGATGGTCATCGAGGTGTTCATCCGCTCCAGGGGGATGTCCTGGAACAGCCGGCGCATGTCACCGAGGTGGCAGACCGGGACCCCGACCCGGCCGACCTCGCCGCGGGCGAGGACGTGGTCGGGGTCGTAGCCGGTCTGGGTGGGCAGGTCGAAGGCGACCGACAGGCCGGTCTGCCCCTTGGCGAGGTTGCGCCGGTACAGCTCGTTGGACGCCTCGGCCGTGGAGTGCCCGGCGTACGTCCGCATCAGCCACGGACGGTCTTTCTGGCGCTCAGCCATGGGGGTGCCCTCTACACGTTCCGGAAGCGGTTGATGGCGTCGATGTGCTTGGCCCGCATCTCCGCGTCGCGCACGCCCATGCCCTCGCGCGGGGCCAGGCACAGCACGCCGACCTTGCCCTGGTGGGCGTTGCGGTGCACGTCGTGGGCGGCCTGGCCGGTCTCCTGGAGGGAGTACGTCTTCGACAGCGTGGGGTGGATCTTCCCCTTGGCGATCAGGCGGTTGGCCTCCCACGCCTCGCGGTAGTTGGCGAAGTGGGAGCCGATGATGCGCTTGAGCGACATCCACAGGTAGCGGTTGTCGTAGCTGTGCATGTAGCCGGAGGTGGAGGCGCAGGTGGTGATGGTGCCGCCCTTGCGGGTGACGTAGACGGACGCGCCGAAGGTCTCGCGCCCGGGGTGCTCGAAGACGATGTCCACGTCCTCGCCGCCGGTCAGCTCGCGGATGCGCTTGCCGAAGCGCTTCCACTCGCGCGGGTCCTGGGTGTTCTCGTCCTTCCAGAACCGGTAGCCCTCGGCGTTGCGGTCGATGATCGCCTCGGCGCCCATGGAGCGGCAGATGTCGGCCTTCTGCGGGGAGGAGACCACGCAGATGGGGTTGGCGCCGCCGGCCAGGGCCATCTGGGTGGCGTAGGAGCCCAGGCCGCCGGAGGCGCCCCAGATCAGGACGTTGTCGCCCTGCTTCATGCCGGCGCCGTTGCGGGAGACCAGCTGGCGGTAGGCGGTGGAGTTCACCAGGCCGGGAGCGGCGGCCTCCTCCCAGGACAGGTGGGCGGGCTTGGGCATGAGCTGGTTGGACTTCACCAGCGCGATCTCGGCCAGGCCGCCGAAGTTGGTCTCGAAGCCCCAGATGCGCTGCTCGGGGTCGAGCATGGTGTCGTTGTGGCCGTCGGCGTTCTCCAGCTCCACCGACAGGCAGTGGGCGACGACCTCGTCGCCGGGCTGCCAGGCGTTGACGCCGGGGCCGGTGCGCAGCACCACGCCCGCCAGGTCGGAGCCGATGATGTGGTACGGCAGGTCGTGGCGCCTGGCCAGCTCGGAGGTGCGCCCGTAGCGCTCCAGGAAGCCGAAGGTGGAGACCGGCTCGAAGATCGAGGTCCACACCGAGTTGTAGTTCACCGAGGAGGCCATGACCGCCACCAGGGCTTCGCCGGGGCCCAGCTCCGGCAGGGGCACCTCGTCCAGGTGCAGGGACTTGCGCGGGTCCTTCTCCCGGGTGGGCATCCCGTCGAACATGTCGGCCTCGTCCTTGTGCACGGTCACCGCGCGGTAGGACTCGGGCAGCGCCAGGTTGGCGAAGTCGGCGGGCTTGCTGTCCGACGCGAGGATCGCGTCCAGGATTTCCTTCACTGTGGCCTCCGGCGAGCGTTCGGGGACGCTTGAGGGGTCGCTGGGGTCTTCTTCGGTCTTGTGTGAGCTGCTGGTGCCGTCGGTTCGGCGGTGGTGCTGCGGCTCGGCGCGGTAGCGCTGAAGGTGCCTGTGACGCAGGCGTCCGGACGCACGGCAGTGACCGCGGGGACAGTGCCCGGACACCGCTCACGTTATGGCACTGCGTGCCAGCGCACAAGACACTGCGTGCCAAGAATTTCTCTCAGTTGTCACCAGGTGTGCACGCATGAGCGGGTGCGCGGCGAGCGGGAACGGAAACGGCCGCCCCCTTCCGGGAGACGGCCGTTTCCTTCTGTTCGTTTGTGTGGTTTCCGGTTCGTTCTCCGTGCGCCCGCCGTGTGCCCGCCGCGGTGCTCAGCTCTGCCGCAGGGCTTCCTCGATCGTGCGCATCACCTGGTCCAGCGGGGCGTCGGTGCGCGCCACCGTCACCAGCACCTCGCCCCTGCGGCCGGCCGCTCCGTCCGTCCCGTTCGCTCCGCCCGCCCCGGCCGGCAGGTCGGCCGCCGCCCGGCTGGCGACGAAACCGGTGCCGAAGGTCCGCCGCACGGTGGCGAAGGCCCGGTCCAGCTGGGCCTCCACATCGCCCTGGCCGCCCGCGCGCAGCCAGCGCCGCAGCACGTGGTTGTGCGCGGTGACCACCGCCGACGCCGCCACCTCGGCCAGCAGCGGCTCGTCGAGGCCGTCCTCGTCACCGTCCCGGTGGGCCACGGCGGACTCGTCGAAGTGGCCCAGCAGATACCGGGTGAACAACCTCTCGTAGCGGGCCACTGACGCGATCTCCCGCTCCCGCAGCGTGGGCACCTCGCGCGTGAGCCGGTAGCGCTCCACCGACACCGCCGGGGAGGCCGCGTACATCCTCATGACCTCCTTGATGCCGCGGCACACGGTGTCAAGCGGGTTCTCGTGCGCGGGCGCCGCGTCCAGCACCGCCTTGGCGCGCTCCAGGGTGTCGTCGTGATCCGGGAAGATCGCCTCTTCCTTGGAGCGGAAGTGCCGGAAGAAGGTGCGCCGGGCCACCCCGGCCGCGGCCGCGATCTCGTCGACCGTCGTCTCCTCGTAGCCCTTGGTGGCGAAGAGCTCCATCGCGGCGGCGGCCAGCTCACGGCGCATCTTCAGGCGCTGGCTGGGCACGTTGGGGCGGGCGGACCGTACGGACTGCGACATGTGTGGAACGTTACACGGCGCACCGCCGCCGGCGGGCGGGCCGCCGGGGTCCAGCAGCCCGCCCCACCCGGAGTCCGCCCGGGGCGGGAACGCCGGGTTCGCCGGGCTCACCGCCTCGCGTACTCGCGGAAGCCGCGTCCGCTCTTGCGGCCCAGGCAGCCCGCCGCGACCAGGTGCTCCAGCAGCGGGGCCGGGGCCAGGCCCGGCTCGCGGAACTCCTCGTGCAGCACCTTCTCGATCGCCAGGGAGACGTCCAGGCCGACCACGTCCAGCAGCTCGAACGGGCCCATCGGGTAGCCGCCGCCGAGCTTCATGGCCGCGTCGACGGCGTCCATGTCGGCGTAGTGCTCCTGCACCATCTTGATCGCGTTGTTCAGGTACGGGAACAGCAGCGCGTTGACGATGAAGCCCGCCCGGTCGCCGCAGTCCACCGGGTGCTTGCGGATCCTCGCGCACACCTCGCGCACGGTGGCGTGGACGTCGTCGCCGGTCAGGACGGTGCTCACCACCTCCACCAGCTTCATCGCGGGCGCGGGGTTGAAGAAGTGCATGCCGATCACGTCCTGCGGGCGCGAGGTCGCGCGGGCGCAGGCGACCACCGGCAGCGAGGAGGTGGTGGTGGCCAGCACCGCGCCCGGCTTGCACACCTCGTCCAACGTCGCGAACAGGCCCTTCTTGACCTCCAGGTCCTCGGCCACCGCCTCGACCGCCAGGTCCACCTCCGCCAGCGCGGACAGCGAGCCGGCCGGGGTGATCCTGGCGAGCGTCTCGTCGCGGGCCTCGGCGCTCATCCGGCCCTTCTTCACCGACCGCTCCAGCGAGGAGGCGATCCGGTCCCTGGCCGTCCGGGCCTTCTCGTCGCTGCGCGCGACCAGCACCACGTCGTAGCCGGCCTTGGCGAACACCTCGGCGATGCCGCTGGCCATGGTCCCCGAGCCCGCCACGCCGACGGAGCGCACCTGGCGCGGGGTGCCCCGCAGCTCGCCCTCGCGCGGGGTGAGCGCGTCCGGCACCACCGTCGCCGAACCCGGCGCCTCGTAGGTGTAGAAGCCGCGCCCGGCCTTGCGGCCCGTCAGACCGGCGGCGCTGAGCTGGCCCAGGATCGGGGCGGGGGCGTGCAGCCGGTCGCGGGACTCGGCGTACATCGCCTCCAGCACGGTGCGCGCGGTGTCGACGCCGATCAGGTCCAGCAGGGCCAGCGGGCCCATCGGCAGACCGCAGCCCAGGCGCATCGCGGCGTCGATGTCCTCGCGGGTGGCGTACTTCGACTCGTACATCGCCGCGGCCTGGTTGAGGTAGCCGAACAGCAGCCCGTCGGCGACGAAGCCGGGCCGGTCGCCGACCGGGATCGGCTCCTTGCCCAGGTCGACGGCGAGATCGGTGACCGCGGCGACCGCCTCGGGGGAGGTGAGCACGCAGGAGACGATCTCCACCAGCCTCATCGCGGGCGCGGGGTTGAAGAAGTGCATCCCCAGCACGCGCTCGGGGTGCGCGGAGTCGGCCGCGAGCCGGGTGACCGACAGGGCGTTGGTGCCGGTGGCGATGACGGCCGCGGGCTTGACGATGCCGTCCAGCTCGGTGATGACGCGCTGCTTGAGCCCGTAGTCCTCCGGCACCACCTCGATGACCAGGTCGGCCTCGGCCGCGGCCTGGAGGTCGCAGAAGGTGCGGAAGCGGGCGAGGGCGTCGCGCCGCTCCTGCTCGGTGATCCGCTCGCGCTCCACGGCGCGGGCGGTGGACGCCTCCAGCGCGGCGACTGCCCGGCGGGCGGCGTTCTCGTCGGTGTCGATGCCGATGACCTCGCGGCCGGCGCGGGCCAGGACCTCGGCTATGCCGGTGCCCATGGTGCCGAGGCCGACCACGGCGACAGTGGTGAGGGTGGGACGGTCCATCACGGGACTCCAGGGAAGAGGAAGAGACGGTGACGACTGAGGGGGAGGAGGGGAGAGGGGCGGGCGAGGGCGCACGGGAGCGCCGGGCCCGCGCCGCACGCAGGCGTGGAACGAGCGAGAGCGGCCCTGTCCCGGGGCCGTGCTCGACCTGCGTGTACGCGTGCTGAACCGACTGCGCACCGGACGGCCGCGTCACCAGGCCGTCCGACTGAGCGGGGGTACCGCTCCGATGAGCAGGCTAACTTGCGGGTAACCCGAATGCCAGAGGGTAGACCGCTTCCAGGAATGTGGCACATACCACAGGGAGGTGACGTGCCGGTGGGCAGGGCGGGCACGGTGGACCGCGAAATGGTGGACCGGCTGCGGGCCGAGGCGGATCCGGAGGAGTACGGGCGGCTGCTCGCCCTGGCCCGGCGGGACACGGCCGCCGCCCGTGACGCGCTGGCGGCCGAACTCACCGCCCCCGCCCGGCCCCTGTGGGCCCGGGAGCTGGCCGCCTGCACCCTGGGCCGGGCCGGGGACTCCCGGGCCTTCGAGACGCTGGTGTTCCTGCTCAACCACCGCGACCCGGCCCGTTGCGCCGCGGCTGCCCGCGCCCTGCTGCGCCTGGGCGACCCGCGCACCGCCCGCGCCGCGGCGGCGCTGGCGACCAACGAGCTGCGCACCTCCTACGCGTTACACCCCGTGCGGCTGCTGGCCGCCCTGCGTGCGCCGCAGTCCGCGCCGACCCTGATCCGCGTCCTGGACCGGCTGCTGGCCGGCCCCGTCCACCACTGGCAGGTGGCCCGCGCCTGCGTGGAGGGGCTCGGAGCGCTGGGCGACCCGCGGGCCAGGCTGGTGCTGCTGGCCGCCCGGGAGCGCGAGGAGCTGCGCGCGGCGGCCGACGGGGCGCTGCGCAGGCTCTGACGGCGGCGGGTCCGGTGCCAGGCCGCATCGGATGTGAGGGATCGCTCCCCGCTGCTCCCCGCCGAGCCCCGGTGGGGCCTTTCCGGGGCGGTGGAACCCTTCCGTGACGTAAGGGATGACATGGCTTTCGGGCTGCGAAACGCAGGCCGTTTCCGCGTCACGCCTTGTGAAGTGCGCCACAGGAGGTTTAGGAGATGGCGCTTCGAAGGCAGAGGTGGGGGAGCGTGCGGTGTGCCGGGCACCCGGCGCCGCCCGGCCCCGCGGCCCGGGCCGGAGCGCGGGCCGGGGAGACCGTCAGTAGCTCCACCAGCTTCCCTCGGAGGGCTGCGGAATCCAGGTGTAGATGCCGCTCTCGGCGGGGCCGCGCCGCCACACCGCCCTGACTCGTTCGGCCGGATACTCCTCCAGGCAGTCCCACACGCCCAGGGCGTCGGTGTCCTCGATGACGATCTGGCCGTCGGCGGTGCGCCCGGCGCGCCCGGCCTCGACCAGTCTCTCCCGGCCATCCGTGAGTTGCAGCTTGAAGACGGCCATCCCTGATGCCTTTCCCCCGGCGGGACCGCCGTGCGGTGGCGGCGGACCGCGGGTCTTTGCGGTGTCTGCGGTGTGGTTGGGGGCGGGCCACCCCCGAGGCTCCGGACGACGACGGAGCGGTGGCCCCGGAGGTGGCGTGGAAGCAGGCCGACCATGTCGGCGAGCGGCTTTACTCTAACGCAGGGGGAGGGTTGCACCGACTCCTCGCACCCCGGTGGAGGCGTCCGAACGGGGCAGTGGAACGGGAAACGAGGGAGTGCCGGTGAGCGGAGGGGAGCCCGTGTGCGTACGGGAGGCGGCCGAGGCGGATCTGGAGGCGGTGGCGGCCCTGCGGGTGCGGGGCTGGCGGTACGCGTACCGCCGTCTGATGCCCCGTGAGTACCTGGAGGGGATGGACGCAGCCGCGTACGCCGCCCGGCGCCGGGCGGACTTCGCCGCGACGCGCGAGACGGTCACCGACCTGGTCGCGGTGGACGGCGGCGGCCGCGTCACCGGCTGGGCGGCCCTCGGGCCGTGCCGGGGGGACGGCAGCGGCGGTGGCGGCGTCTGCGGCGGCGTCTGCGGAGACGGCGGGGACGGCGAGGGCTGCCGCGACGGCGAGCTGTACGCCCTGTACGTCGAACCGGAGCGCATCGGCTCGGGCCTCGGGCGCGCGCTGCTGGCGGATGTGGTGCGGCGGGCGGAGGCGCGCCGGATGCGCCGGCTCCGGCTGTGGGTGGTGGAGGGCAACGCGCGGGCCCGCCGCTTCTACGAGGCGGCGGGCTTCGCCCCGGACGGGGTGAGGTCCCTCTTCGACGCGGGAGGGACGCCCGTGGCCGAGGTGCGCTACTCGCGCGGGCTGCGCGGGGCGGACCTCACAGCAGGGTGAGCTGGGTCGGGCCCGCTTCGGGCTCGGGGGCGCACCGCGGTGCGCCGACGCCCCGGTGCGCCCCCGGCCGGGACGGCCCGATGCCGTACTCCTCCGCCAGCTCGTGCACCTGCCGGGTGATTCGGCGCTGGTACCACCTCGGTGCGTAGGCGCCGTCGGCGTACAGCCGCTCGTAGTGCCCCACCAGGCCCGGGTGGTGCCGGGCCAGCCAGGCGGTGAACCACTCGCGTGCGCCCGGCCGCAGGTGCAGGGCCAGCGGCGTGACGGAGGTCGCGCCCGCCGCCGCGATCGCCCGCACCGTCGCGCGGAGCTGAGCGGGGCCGTCGGAGAGGAACGGGATGACCGGGGCCATCAGCACGCTGCAGCCGATGCCGTGGTCGGTGAGGGCGCGCACCACGTCCAGGCGCCGCTCGGGGGCCGGGGTGCCGGGTTCCACCGTGCGCCACAGCTCCTCGTCCAGGAAGGCCACCGACACCGAGACGCCCACGTCCGCCACCGCACCGGCCGAGCGCAGCAGGTCCAGGTCGCGCAGGATCAGGGTCCCCTTGGTGAGGATGGAGAACGGGTTGGCGTGGTCGCGCAGGGCGGTCAGGATGCCGGGCATCAGCCGGTAGCGGCCCTCGGCGCGCTGGTAGCAGTCGACGTTGGTGCCCATGGCTATGTGGTGGCCCGGCCAGCGGGGGGAGGACAGCTCCCGGCGCAGCAGCCGGTCGGCGTTGGTCTTCACCACGATCTGGGTGTCGAAGCCGATCCCGGTGTCCAGGTCCAGGTAGCCGTGGCTGCGGCGGGCGAAGCAGTACACGCAGGCGTGGGAGCAGCCGCGGTAGGGGTTGACGGTCCATTCGAACGGCATCCGGGAGGCGCCCGGCACCCGGTTGATGATCGAACGGGCCCGCACCTCGTGGAAGGTGATGCCCGCGAACTCCGGGGTGTCGACCGTACGCGTGACCACGTCCGGGCCGAAGAGGGCGGCCGTGCCGCTCGCGTCCGGTCCGTCCCGGTGCAGATTGTCCCAGCGCATGCGACCTCCTCGTTCCGCCCGCACAAGAATAGAACATCTGTTCCTATTGGTGGTAACCCCGATTTGGGCGGGCGCGTCGCGGGTGGTTGGCTGGCGCCGGCGGCCGCCGCGACGGCCGGCGGGCCACCGGGCCACCGGGGCGCCAGGGCCGCCGGGACCCACCGGAACCAGCAGGACCCACCGGAACCACCAGGGAGAAGCCATGGCGCAGGTCGAGGCCACCACGCAGCGCGAGATCGCGGCCCGCCCGGAGGAGGTGTTCGACGCGCTCGCCGACTACAGCGGCACCCGCGGCAGGCTGCTGCCCGGGCAGTTCGGCGAGTACGAGGTGCGCGAGGGCGGCGACGGCAAGGGCACGCTCGTCCACTGGAAGCTCCAGGCGACCTCCAAGCGGGTGCGCGACTGCCTGATGGAGGTGGACGAGCCCATGGAGGGGCAGCTGGTCGAACGCGACCGCAACTCCTCGATGGTCACCACCTGGACCGTCACCCCGGGCTCGGCCGAGGGCACCTCGCGGGTCACCGTCACCACCGCGTGGAAGGGCGCGGGCGGCGTCGGCGGTTTCTTCGAGCGCGCCTTCGCGCCCAGGGGGCTCGCCCGCATCTACGGCGAACTGCTCGCCAACCTCGCCGCCGAGACCGAGGGCCGGACGGGCGCCTGACCGCCCCGCCCGCCCCCTGCACGCCTCCGCGGGCACCCCGGCGCACGCCCCCTCCCCGCGCCCGCCGCCCGGACCGGACGCGCCCGGATGCACGAACCGCGCCGGACGGGGTAGGCGGGCTCTCCCGGCGGCCGTGACCCCGCGGCCCGCAGAACGGACGAGGGAGAGACCCCCGTGAACGCCACGCTCGAAGACGGCGGCTCCTCGCAGGGCATCTGGAGCACCGACCCCGCGATCACGGCCGCCGTGCACATGCCGATATTCGAGAAGCACTTCGACCCGGACCTGCCGCTGGTCGACGCCGACTGCGGCAACGGCGCCCAGACCGTCTTCCTGGCCGGACGCTTCCGCCCCTGCGTCGGGATCGACCGCTCGGCCGCCGTACTGGAACAGGCCCGGACGGCGGTGGGGGAGGGGGAGGGCGGTCGCAGTGCCCCGGACTTCCGGCAGCTCGACGCCGCCGACCCCGACGCGATGCGGGGCCTGCACGACGAACTGGGCGACGCCAACGTCTACCTGCGCGGCGTCCTCGGGCGCAGCGGACCCGCCGGCCGCGCCCGCGTCGCCGAGTCCGTCGCCGCGCTCGTCGGGGAGCGCGGCCGCGCCTTCGTGGTGGAGGCCGCGCCCGAGGCCAGCGCGGCCCTGGCGCAGGGGGCGGGGGCCGCCCACCCCGCCGAGCTGCCCGGCCCCCTCGACACACCCGGCCTCTCCGATCTGCCGCACATGTCGAACGCCCCCCGGGACCACACCGGACCGGGCGCCCCGCAGGGCCCCGCGGGAGAGCCGGCCGAACCCGCCGAACCCGCCGGGCCGTTCGTCGCGGCCGGGCTGCGGGTGCTCGCCGGCGGCTCGCTCCCGCTGTCCACGACGGACTTCGAACCGGACGGCTCGCGCCTGGACCTGCCGTCGAACTGGCTGGTGGTGGGCCGCGGCGAGTGACGCCAGAGGTTCGGACCGGTGACACCGGTCCGGCGGCCCACCCTGGTCTTTGACGCGGCCCGGGCTGCGCGTAACGTGGCCTTCCATGACGAAGATCCTGATCAGCGCCGACATGGAGGGCGCCACGGGGGTGACCTGGCCCGCCGACGTCCTGCCGGGGACCCCGCAGTGGGAGCGCTGCCGTCCGATGTTCACCTCCGACGTGAACGCGGCGATCGCCGGGTTCCTCGACGGCGGCGCGGACGAGGTGCTGGTCAACGAGGCGCACTGGACCATGCGCAACCTGCTGCTGGAGAAGCTGGACGACCGCGCCCAGATGCTCACCGGCCGCCACAAGTCGCTCAGCATGGTCGAGGGCGTCCAGCACGGCGACGTCGACGGCATCGCCTTCGTCGGCTACCACACGGGCGCCGGAGCCGAGGGCGTCCTCGCCCACACCTACCTCGCCAACTCCCTCACCGGCGTGTGGCTGGACGGCGAGCGGGCCAGTGAGGGCCGCCTGAACGCCGCGGTGGTGGCCGAGTACGGCGTCCCCGTCGTCCTGGTCACCGGCGACGACCGCACCTGCGACGACGCACGCGGCTACGCCCCCGCCGCGCGCGGCGTCGCCGTCAAGGACTACGTCTCCCGCTACGCCGCCGTCTGCCGCACCCCCGCCCGCACCGCCGCCGACATCCGCGCGGCGGCGAAGGAGGCGGTCGCCCTGGCGGTGCGCCACGAGCCCACCGGACCCCGGCCCCGTACGGTCGAGATCGAGTTCGACGCCGAGCACCTGGCCGGCGCGGCCACCGTCGTGCCCGGCGTGGAGCAGACGGGTGAGCGCCGGGTGGCGTACACATCGCCGTCCATGTACGAGGGGATCCGCACCTTCAAGGCGGTCACCACCGTCGTCTCTGCCGCAGTGGAGGAGCAGTATGGCTGAGCGCATCGACAACCGGGCACTCGACGAGGCGGTCGCCTTCACCTCGGAGCTGATCCGCATCGACTCCGTCAACCTCGGCAACGGCGACGGCACCGAGCGCAAGGCCGCCGAGTACGTCGCCGGGAAGCTGTCCGACGCCGGGATCGAGCCGGTGGTGCTGGAGAAGGTCCGCGGCCGCACCAACGTCGTCGCCCGCATCGAGGGCACCGACCCCTCCGCCGACGCGCTGCTCGTCCACGGCCACCTGGACGTGGTGCCCGCCGAGCCCGCCGACTGGACCGTCCACCCCTTCTCCGGCGAGGTCCGCGACGGCGTGGTCTGGGGCCGCGGCGCGGTCGACATGAAGAACGCCGACGCGATGGTCCTCGCGGTCGTCCGCGCCTGGGCCAGAGCCGGGGTGCGCCCCCGCCGCGACATCGTCCTCGCCTTCACCGCCGACGAGGAGGACACCGGCCAGTACGGCGCGGACTTCCTCGCCCGCGAGCACCCCGGGCTGTTCGAGGGCTGCACCGAGGGCATAAGCGAGTCCGGCGCCTACACCTTCCACGCCGGCGGCGGCCTGCAGCTCTACCCGATCGCGGCGGGCGAGCGCGGCACCGCCTGGATGGAGCTGACCGCCACCGGCCGGGCCGGGCACGGCTCCAAGGTCAACCGCGCCAACGCGGTGAGCCGGCTGGCCGCCGCGGTGCACCGCATCGGCGAGCACGACTGGCCGGTGCGGCTGTCGAAGACGGTGCGCGCCGCCCTCACCGAGCTGTCCCGCCTCAACGGGCTGGACGCCCCCGACTTCGACGCCCCCGACTTCGACGTGGACACCCTGCTGACCAAGCTGGGCCCGTCCGCCAAGCTGGTCGAGGCCACCGTGCGCAACAGCACCAACCCCACCGGCCTCAAGGCTGGCTACAAGATCAATGTCATCCCCGGCACCGCCGAGGCGCACGTGGACGGGCGGATGCTCCCCGGCACCGAGGAGGAGTTCACCGCCACCATCGACGAACTCACCGGCCCGGACGTGGACTGGAAGTTCTACCACCGCGGCCCGGCCCTCCAGGCGCCGGTCGACTCGCGCACCTTCGCCGTGCTGCGCGAGTCCCTGGAGCACTTCGACCCCGACGCCCACGTCATCCCGTTCTGCATGACCGGCGGCACCGACGCCAAGCAGTTCGCGGAGCTGGGCATCGTGGGCTACGGCTTCACCCCGCTGAGGCTGCCCGAGGGGCTGAACTACCAGGCGATGTTCCACGGCGTCGACGAGCGCGTCCCCGTGGACGCCCTCCACTTCGGCGTCCGGGTCATGGACCGCGCCCTGTTCGCCCTCTGAGCCCGGGGCGGCCCCGGCCCGCCCCGGCCGCGCCGCTTTCCCCTTTCCCCGAACAACCCGCCGAGCCCGCGAGGAGCCGCGCACGATGACGTACGCCACCGCCCCGTACGGCACCTGGGAGTCCCCGATCGACGCCCGCCTGGTCGCCGCGCACGACGGCCACCCCGAGTACGCGGGCACCGTCGGTGCCGAGGTGTGGTGGACCGAGCCCCGCCCCGCCGAGGGCGGCCGGCGTGCGCTGATGAGGCTGCGCCCGGACGGATCCGGCCCCGCCGAGTCGGTGCTGCCCGAGCCGTGGAACGTCCGCAGCCGGGTGATCGAGTACGGCGGACGCCCCTGGGCCGGGGCCGCGCGCGCGGAGGGCGGGCCGCTGGTCGTCTTCGTCCACCACGCCGACCAGCGGATGTACGCCTTCGAACCGGACGCCCCCCGAGCCGAGCCGCGCCCCCTGACCCCCGTCTCGGCTCTCGGCGAGGGCCTGCGCTGGGCCGACCCGGTGGTGCTGGCCGACCGGGGCGAGGTGTGGTGCGTGCTGGAGGAGTTCACCGGCGAGCGGCCCACCGACGTACGCCGGGTGATCGCGGCCGTGCCCCTGGACGGCTCGGCGGCCTTCGACCGCTCCCGGATCCGCGAACTGACCGGCGACGCCGACCGCTTCACCACCGGCCCCCGCCTCTCCCCGGACGGGCGGCGGGCGGCGTGGCTGGTGTGGGACCACCCCCGGATGCCCTGGGACGGCACGGTCGTCCGCCTCGCCGACGTCACCGCCGAGGGATCCTTCGACGACGTCCGCGCCGTCGCCGGCGGCGTCCGGGAGTCGGTGGCGCAGGTCGGCTGGGCTGCGGACGGCTCCCTGCTGTACAGCGGCGACGCGAGCGGCTGGTGGAACCTGTACCGGCTGGACGCCGCTGCCGCCGGCGGGGCGGACGGAAGCGGCGGGACGGGTGCGGCCACCCCCCTGTGCCCGCGCGAGGAGGAGTTCGGCGGACCGCTGTGGAAGATCGGCCACCAGTGGTTCCAGCCGCTGGAGGACGGCACGGTCGCCGTCCTGCACGGCCGCGGCTCCCTGCGCCTTGGCATCCTGGACCCGGCCACCGGCGAACTGGCCGACGCCCCCGGCCCGTGGACGGAGTGGGCCCCGGCCCTGGCCGCCGCGGGCACCCGCGTCATCGGCGTCGCCGCGAGCCCGCGCAGCGCCTACGAGGTCGTGGAACTGGACACCCGCACCGGCCACACCCTGGTCGTCGGCTCCGCCCACACCGACCTGGTCGACCCGGCCTACTACCCCGACCCCGTCGAGCGCGTCTTCACCGGCCCGGACGGCCGCGAGATCCACGTCCACCTGTACCCCCCGCGCCACCCCGCCGCCGGCGCCCCCGACGGCGAGCTGCCGCCGTACGTGGTGTGGGCCCACGGCGGGCCCACCGGACGTGCGCCCCTCGTACTGGACCTGGAGATCGCCTACTTCACCTCGCGCGGCATCGGCGTGGCGGAGGTGAACTACGGCGGCTCGGCGGGCTACGGCCGCGCCTACCGCGACCGGCTGCGGGAGCGCTGGGGCGTGGTCGACGTCGAGGACTGCGCCGCCGTCGCCCGCGCCCTGGCCGCCGAGGGCACCGCCGACCCCGCCCGGCTGGCCATACGCGGCGGCAGCGCGGGCGGCTGGACCACCGCCGTCTCCCTCACCTCGCCGCTGACCGAGGGCCTGTACGCCTGCGGGACCATCAGCTACCCCATCCTCGACCTGGCCGGCTGGGCGACCGGCGAGACGCACGACTTCGAGTCGCAGTACCTGGTCTCCCTCGTCGGCCGCGCCGAGGAGCACCCCGAGCGCTACCGCGACCGCTCGCCCGTCCACCACGCCGACCGCGTCACCGCCCCCTTCCTGCTGCTCCAGGGCCTGGACGACGTGATCTGCCCGCCCGCCCAGTGCGACCGCTTCCTGGCCGAGGTCGCCGGGCGCGGGGTGCCGCACGCCTACCTCGCCTTCGAGGGCGAGAGCCACGGCTTCCGCAGGGCGCAGACCATCACCCGGGCCGTGGAGGCCGAACTCTCCCTGTACGCGCAGGTCTTCGGCTTCGACCGGCCGGACGTCCCCAGGCTGGAGCTCACCACGTGACGCACCCCTCACCCCCTCGCCCCGCCCTCACCCGGCCCCGGCGGCTGCGCCCCGGGGACCGGGTGGCGATCGTGGCGCCCAGCGGACCGGTGGAGCGCGAGCGGCTGGACGCCGGGGTGGACGTACTGCGCGGCTGGGACCTGGACCCGCAGGTCATGCCGCACGTCCTGGACGTCCACCCGCGCCTGGACCACCTGGCGGGCACCGACGCCGACCGTGCCCGCGACCTGACCGACGCCTGGTGCGACCCGTCCGTCGCGGCCGTCCTCGCCGCCCGCGGCGGCTACGGCGTCCAGCGGATGCTCGACCTGGCCGACTGGGACGCGATGCGCGCGGCCGGCCCCAAGCCCTTCGTCGGCTACAGCGACCTGACCGTGCTGCACGAGGCGTTCGCGACCCGGCTGGGCCTGGCCACCCTGCACGGCCCGATGCCCGCCACCGTCTCCTTCCTCAAGGACGGCCCCACCCAGGAGCATCTGCGCGCCACCCTCTTCGCACCGGAGACGGTCACGGCGATCACCTCCCCGGCCGCCCGCACACTGGTGCCCGGCCGGGCGTCCGGCACCACCTACGGCGGCTGCCTGTCGCTGCTGGCCGGCCAGACCGGCGTGCCGGGGCGGGACCGCGCCCGCCCGGACGGCGGCATCCTGCTGCTGGAGGACGTCGGCGAGCCGCCGTACCGCCTGGACGGCTACCTCACCCATCTGCTGCGCTCCGGCGAACTGGACGGCGTGGCGGGAGTGGTGCTCGGCTCCTGGCACGACTGCGGCCCGTACGAGCCGGTCCGCGAGGTGCTGCTGGACCGGCTCGCCCCGCTGGGGGTGCCGGTTGTGGAGGAGATGGGTTTCGGGCACGGCCCGGCGACCCTGACCGTGCCACTCGGGGTCCGTGCCACCCTGGACGCCGACACCTGCACGCTCACGCTCCAGGAGCCCGCCCTCGTATGACGGACGACGCCTCCGCGGCCGGCGCCGCCCCGCTGCCCGAGCCGCCGGGCTCCACCCCGCCGGACCCGCACGAGATGGCCTCGGCCTACCTCGACTACTACCGCGACACCGTCCTGCGCAAGCTCGGCGGGCTGTCCGAGGCCGAACTGCGCGGCAGCCGGCTGCCGTCGGGCTGGAGCCCGCTGGAACTCCTGTGGCACCTGGCCTGCGTCGAACGCAGGTGGTTCCGCTGGGGATTCACCGCCGAACCGCTCCAGGACCCCTGGGCCGACCAGGACGAGGCGGGCCGCTGGCGCGTGCCCGGCCACATGGCGGTGCAGGACGTGGCGTCGCGCTTCCGCGCCGAGTGCGCCCGCTCCCGCGAGATCACCGCCGGTGCCGCCTTCACCGACCGCGCGGCGGTCGGGGGCCGCTTCGCGGACGAGCGGGAGGCCCCGACCCTGGCCTGGATCCTCTTCCACGTCCTGCAGGAGTACGCCCGCCATGCGGGCCACCTCGACATCGTGCGGGAACTGGCGGACGGCGCCACGGGCGAGTAGCCCCTCGCCTCCCCGGGGGCTGCAGACGGGAGCTACAGGCCCGCGAGGTCCGCCAGGGTGCGCACCTGGGCCATCATCGCCGTGCCCGCCTCCAGGCCGCCGCCCTCGGCCACGGCCCACAGCGCCGACTCCACGCGGCGGGCCACCGCCCACGCCATCAGCCGCCCCGCGTCCTCGCCGAGCGCGCCGGCCACCAGCGAGCACCGCGCGGCGACCACGTCACGCGGGACGGGCTGCCCGAAGGCGTAGCCGATCTGCTCGACCAGCGGCCAGGGGTCGTACAGCGGATCGCCGGTCATCGGCTTGGCGTCGATCGCCAGCCAGGGCCGCCGTCCGGCGGCCAGGACGTTGCCGGGGTTGAGGTCGCCGTGCACCACCGCCTCGCGGGCGGCCGTCCCCGGCAGCTCGCGCAGCAGCCGCACCCCCAGCGCCACCAGGGCCGGATCGAAGCCGGGAGGCCGCAGCCGCGCCATCCGCCCCTCGGCCAGATCCGCCCACCCGGCGGTCACCTCCGCCACCGTCTCCAGCTCCGCGTCCGGCGGCACGGGCGCGCTCCACAGCTCGCGCAGCACCTCCGCCCCGGCCAGCAGCCGCTCCTCGGCGGGCAGTTGCGCGGCCCGGCCCAGCTCGGTGCCCGGTACGCAGCGCTCCAGCAGCAGCGCGTACCGCCCGGCGTCGTGCTCGTACAGCCGCACCGCGCCCCGGCCGCCCCACAGCCGCAGGGCCTCGCCCTCCCCAGCCGCCTCCCGGTGCGGCCAGCTCACCTTGAGCACCGCCTCCGAGCCGTCCGCGCGCCGCACCGGCGCCACCCACGAGACGCTGCCCCCGGCGAACGGCTCACCGGGCACCAGCTCCCACCGTTCGGCCAACTCACCGATCAGGGCGGGCAGTCGGCCCAGCCACTCGGGCCCGCCCGGGTAACCGGAGACGGTCCTCACCACGGGCAGGCCGGGCGGCACCAGGTCGGCGGGCGTCATGGGGGCGAGCATAGGCCGGGACGGAGGGGGCCGGGGGCGTGTGTCCATTCTCGCCGTTCGGACCCCCTCCGTCACCGTTCCCCGGAACGATCCTCCCGCCGTCCGCCGCGCCTACCGTTGGCACCGGCGGGACCGACCCGCCCGGCCCGGCGGAAGGAGAGCGAGGACATGGGGGACAGGGCGGCGGCGCCCGGCGGCATCCCGGAGGACGTGGCGGCCGAACTGCGCGCGATGAAGCGGGAGCAGAGCCGCTCGGCGCACCTGGGGCTCAGCGACGACTTCGCCGAGCAGCTCGCCTGGCGCAGACTGACCGCCGAGCACGGTGACCGCCTGGAGCGGATCCTGGACGAGTACGGCTGGCCGACCGAGGCGGGCGCCGGCGAGGAGGCCGCCACCGGCGCCTGGCTCGTCGCCCAGCACGCCGACCGCCAACTCGGCCTCCAGCGCCGCGCGCTGAGCCTGCTGGAGCGGGCCGTGGCCGACGGCGGGGCGAGCCCGCGCCACCTCGCCTTCCTCCGCGACCGCGTGCTGGTCAACGAGGGCCGCCCGCAGATCTACGGCACCCAGATCGCGGGCGTGCGCGACGGCGCCCCCGTCCCCTGGCCGTGCGCCGACCCCGACCCCGCCCGGGTGGACGCCCTGCGCGCCGAGGTGGGCATCGCGCCCTTCGCCGAGCACACCGCCCGCCACGCGCCCGGCGGGCCGCGCTGAAAACCCGGGGCGGACCGTACGCGCCGCATGCCACGATCGGCCCATGACCGCCACCGAGCCCTGGATGATCGACGAACTCGCCCATGCCGGTCCCGAGCATCTGGACCCCGCCTTCGTGGCCGGATTCGACCGCAAGCAGGGGCACCCCGACCCGGCGCCGGACATCGACGCGCTGCGCCGCCACGGTGTGGGGAGGGACGCCGCCGTGGTCGACCTGGGCGCCGGGACCGGGCGGTTCGCGCTGGCCGCGGCCCGTGAGTTCACCCGGGTGGTGGCCGTGGACGTCTCGCCCGCGATGCTGGACCACCTGCGGGCGCGGGCCGGGCGGGAGGCGGCGGCGAACCTGGAGTGCGTCCGGGCCGGCTTCCTCGGCTACGAGCACACCGGGCCGCCCGCCGACGCCGTGCACACCCGGCACGCCCTCCACCAACTGCCGGACTTCTTCAAGGCGCTGGCGCTGGACCGCATCGCCCGCATGCTGCGGCCCGGCGGTGTGCTCCGCCTGCGCGACCTCGTCCTCGACTTCCGGCCGGGTGAGGCCGGGCAGGTGCTGGAGGAGTGGATGGCGGGCGCGGCCGGCGATCCCGCGCTCGGTTACACCCGCCAGGACTACGCCGAGCACCTGCGCACCGAGTACAGCACCTTCCGCTGGCTGCTGGAACCGATGCTGGAGACGGCCGGATTCGAGATAGTGGAGGCGGAGTACGAAGGGCGCCTCTTCGGTGCCTACACCTGCGTCAGACGTCCCTGACGGGCGGCGCGACACCCAAGGAGGCGGGTTGAAGCTGCACGTACTGCGCGTGTCCGAGCACGCGGCCGGCGTACGCGACGGGGCGGTGCTGTCCGAGGAGGAGCGGGCCCGCTGCGCGGCGTTCGTCCGGGAGGCCGACCGGGACCGCTACCGGGTCGCCCACACGGCCCTGCGTCTGGAACTGGCCGCGGTCCTGGGCACCGACCCCGCCGCCGTCCCCCTCACCCGCGAGCCGTGCCCGCTGTGCGGCGGGCCGCACGGCCGCCCGGCCGTGCCCGGCAACCCGGTGCACTTCTCGCTGTCGCACGCCGGCGACGTGGTGCTGATCGCCCTCGACGGCGCTCCCGTCGGCGCCGACGTGGAGGCCCACCCCACGGCCGCCGTCGTCGCGGAGACCGTCTCCGCCCTCCACCCGCGCGAGCGCGCCGAGATCGGCAGGCTGGCACCGGCCGACCGCCCGGCCGCCTTCGCCCGCTGCTGGACGCGGAAGGAGGCGTACCTCAAGGGCACCGGCGCCGGCCTGGGCGAGGATCCGGGCGCCACCTACGTCGGCAGCCTCGCGACCCCCGCCGAGGTCCCCGGCTGGGAGCTCACGGACGTGGCCGCGCCCGAGGGCTACGCGGCGGCCGTGGCGCTCGCCGTCCCCCGTACGGGGGAGGAGAGCACTCCGTAGGGACTGCCCGCCGGGCGGGCGGCGGCCCCCGCGCCCAGGGTGGGGACATGAGCACACACAGGAGAACGGGCGACGGGGGCGCGCGCGGCTTTCTGACCCCGGGCCGGGTGCTGGTACTGCTGCTGCTGGCCGCCACCTTGGTCTTCATCTTCCAGAACACCGCGCAGACCGAGATCAGGCTGCTGGTCCCGATCGTGACCATGCCGCTGTGGGTGGCGCTGCTGATCCCCGGTGTGATCGGGCTGCTGTCCGGGATGTACCTGGTGCGGCGCAGATAGCGGACGGCGCGGTGCCGCCGTTCGCGCGCCTGCCGGGGGGAGGGGGGAATGATCTTCTCGGGCGGGGAAGTTGTGCGGGGTATGAAGGCAATCGTTTTGAACGAGTACGGCGGCCCCGACGACCTGACCCTCACCGACCTGCCCGAGCCCAAGGTGGGGCCCGACGCGGTCCTGGTACGGGTGAAGGCGGCCGGGGTGAACCCGGTGGACTGGAAGGTCGGGGCGGGCTACCTCGACCCGGTCCTCGACACCCGCTTCCCGCTGGTGCCCGGCTGGGACGTGGCGGGAGTGGTGGAGCGGACCGGCCCGGACGCGAAGGAGTTCGCCCCCGGCGACGAGGTGATCGGGTACGTCCGCAAGGACTGGGCGCAGAACGGCACCTACGCCGAGCTGGTCGCCGCGCCCGTGCGCACCCTGGCCCGCAAGCCCGCCGCGCTGAGCTGGCGGCAGGCGGCGGGGCTGCCGCTGGCCGGGCTCACCGCGTACCAGTCGCTGAAGCGGCTGGGCGTGGGCGAGGGCGACACCGTGCTGGTCCACGCCGCGGCCGGCGGCGTCGGCTCGCTGACGGTGCAGATCGCGGCCGCGTGGGGCGCGCGGGTCATCGGCACGGCCAGCGAGCGCAACCACGGCTTCCTGCGGGAACTGGGAGCCGAGCCGGTCGTCTACGGCGAGGGGCTGGCCGACCGGGTGCGCGAGCTGGCGCCCGGCGGTGTGGACGCGGCCTTCGACTTCGTCGGCGGCGAGTCGATCGAGGTGTCGCAGCAGGTGCTCAAGGACTCCACGCGGGTGCTGTCGATCGTCGACGCCGAGGTGATGGCCAAGGGCGGTCACTACCTGTTCGTGAGGCCCGATCCGGCCGACCTCGCCGCCCTGGCGGACCTGGCCGACGCCGGGAAGCTGACGGTCGGCGTCGACCGTGCGGTGCCACTGGCCGAGACCGCCGAGGCGTGGCGGCTGAGCCAGTCCGGGCGGACCAGGGGGAAGGTCGTCATCGACGTCTCCTGACGCGGCCTCCGGGGTGAGCCCGCCGGGAGGCGGGCTCACCCTCACACCGGCCTACCGGCGGGCTCTTCCCCTCCGCCCGGCTACCGGCGGGCCCCTTCCTCCGCCCGCCTACCGGCGGGCCCCTTCCTCCGCCCGCCTACCGGCGGGCCCCTTCCTCCGCCCGCCTACCGGCGGGCCCCTTCCTCCGCCCGCCTACCGGCGGTCGACGTACTCGAATACCGAGCCATCAGGGTGGCGGGCCACCAGGTTCCGGCCGATGGGCGTGGACTGCGGGCCGGCGATGATCTCGGCGCCGACGGCCCGGAGGTCGGCCGCCGCCTCCTCCACGTCCCGCACCGCCAGCGTGGCGGTGACCTTGCTGAGGACCTCCATCGGCCCGGGCGGGCCGCTCATCAGCAGGAAGGGGCCGACCGCGGCCGCCGAGACGGGGCCCTGCGCGAACCGCATGGCCTCGGCACCGGTGAGCCGCTCGTACACGCCCGCCGCCGCGTCCAGGTCGTCGACACACACACGCAGCGCAGTACCCAGAATCTCCATGCGGGGGAGCCTAGTTGGGGGCGCGTACGGAGTCAGGCGCGCCCCGCCGGGCATCCCGTCCCGGCGCGGGGCCGCGCCGGGTCCGTGTCAGGACCGCCTCAGGCCCGGCACAGGATCTCCCCGTGCGGCACCGAGAACCATCCGCCGGGTTGCCCGCCCCACTCGTGCCAGGCGGCGGCGATCCGCTCCAGCCCCGCCCGGTCCGTGTGCCCGCCCTCGACGGCGAGGCGGGCGTAGGCGGAGCCGGTGGTGCGCTCCGCCCACAGGCCGCTCCACCAGGCTCGGTCCGCGTCCGTGGCGAAGCACCAGACGTCCGCGCCCGCGGTGACGTCCCCGAAGCCGGCCTCGCGGGCCCAGGAGAGCAGCCGGCGGCCCGCGTCCGGCTCGCCGCCGCCCGCCCGGGCGACCCGGTGGTACAGGTCGAGCCAGTCGTCCAGGCCGGGCACCAGGGGGTACCAGGCCATCGACGCGTAGTCGGCGTCGCGTGCGGCGACCACTCCGCCCGGGCGGCACACCCGGCGCATCTCGCGCAGCGCCGCCACCGGGTCGCCGACGTGCTGGAGCACCTGGTGGGCGTGGACGACGTCGAAGGAGTCGTCGGGGAAGTCCAGGGCGAGGACGTCCGCCCGCGCGAAGCGCACGTTCCCCAGGCCCCGGGCGGCGGCGGTGGACCGGGCCTCGGCCAGTACGTCCTCGGCCCGGTCCACGCCCACCACCTCCCCGGGCGCGACCAGGGCGGCCAGGTCCGCGGTGACGGTGCCCGGGCCGCAGCCCACGTCCAGCACCGACAGGCCCGGGGCCAGGGCGGGCAGGAGGTAGGCGGCGGAGTTGGCGGCGGTGCGCCACCGGTGGGAGCGCAGGACGGACTCGTGGTGGCCGTGGGTGTACACGGCGTTCGGTCTCGGCATGCGCGCACCGTACCGCGTCGTCTTGCCATTCGAGCAGAACTGTTCCGGAATATGGAATCAGGCGGTGTGGGCGGACCCGCCGCCCCGGTGCTCTACGACGGGGCCGAGCCGCCGGTCGAGCCCTCCGCCGGAGGCCCGCCGTAGGGCCAGCGCAGCAGCGCGCCGAGCCCGCCCACCGGCAGCCCTCCGGGGGTGCCGGGCTCCTCCGCGAGCGGCCCCACGGAGATCACCTCGGCGCCGGTCGCCACCGCCGACCGCAGCAGCGCGTCGTCGGCGCGGGCGCTGACGGGACGGGTCTCGCCCAGGTACTGCACGTCGGTGCGGCGCACCGCCACCTGGTCGGGCTCGTCGCCCACCCACACCTCGCGGTGCAGATCGGGCCCGTCGGGGCGGACCAGCAGGGTGGAGATGCGGTGCTCGCGGGCGGCGTCCACCAGCGCGGGCACCCCCTCGGCGGCGCCCACCCTTCCGTCGTCGGTCGGCACCCGCCCGGCCTGGAACCGCTCCATGGCCTCGGCGACGTGGCGGTGCGTGTAGGAGGCGCGGGCCGCCTCCACCTCCTTCTCCAGCTTCTCCTCGCCGGCCGCCGCGTTGCGGCCCGGGGCGCGCACCCCGTGCTCGGCGATGACGGCCGTGCCCCGGAACTCCGGGGCCAGCCGGTCGTGCACGGCGTGGCACTCGCGGGTGTCGCCGGCCAGGACCAGCACCTCGGCACCCGTCTCGGCCTGGCGCGTCCTCAGGTTCTCGGCGATGAGGCCGGCGTTGTGCTCCCAGGTGTTCTCCACCGAGTTCTGGAACCGCCGCTCGGACCAGTCGGCGTTCGGGGTGCGGTGCAGCGGCCAGTCGTCCCCCTGGATCTGGCCGGCCTCACGCCTGCCGAACGGACCCCGCAGCTCCAGGTCCGCACCGGTGCGGTCGATGCGGGCCAGCAGGCAGGTGGGGGCGGTGTCCGTCAGCTCCAGCAGCGGCGTGGTGTGCGGCAGCGGACCCCAGGTGGCGTGCGGGCCGCCGCTGGGCGCCCGGGCCAGCGCCGGGTCGAGCACCACCTCGCCCGCGGTGGCGAACAGCGCCCGCCCCGGCGAGGCCGAACTGCGCGGCAGCGCCAGGAGGGCGTCGTACACCGCCTTGCGGGTGCGCTCGTCCGCCCCCTGGCTCTTGAGCAGATCGTGGACCTCGCGGGCGGCGAGTTCGTGGCGGGCGGCCGCGTCCTCGGTCGTCCACGAGGTGTCGAAGTAGACCGAGGCCCAGGGGCCGGGACGGTCGAAGATCGGGCTCAGGAATCCGAGTTCCATCAGTCTCCTAACGAGGGGACCACCGGCTCCGGCCGGTGGGGGAATCGCTTCCCTGGCTTGTGGTGACTTCCTTTTCTCCCGCAAGGGACCGGTTCGGACCGGACCGCAGCCTTCGGGTCGGAGGCTCCCCCTCCGGGCGGGGGAGCGGAGTCACTGGCTCCCTCCTTGGAATCGCCGGTTTTCGGGTACCCGAACCGGTGCAAAAGACACAGGACGATGACGGAGAGCGCCGACCAAGGAGGCGATCGGACCATGGGCATGGGAGTCGACCCGGAGAAGCTGTCCGAGACCGCGCTGATCGAGGAACTGGAGTCCCTGCACCGCACCCGCCACGACACCCTGCTGCACGGCTCGTCGGACGCGCTCGCCGCGCACACCCGGCGCACCGCCGAGCTGGAGGGCGAGTACCTGCGGCGCCACCCCGACCGGGCCGTCTCGGCGGGCCGCACGAGGGAGGGCGCCCGGGCGCGCACCGAGTGAGGAACGCTGCGACGGCAGCGGGCCGGTGCGGCGGAACGCCGGTGGCGGCCCGGCGGTGGTGCGGTGGCGGCACGGTGGCGACCCCGTGACGGCCGGGTGAGCGGGTGTTTGCCCGCCGGGGGCGGGGGCACCCGGACCGCGGCCGAGCGAGCGGCCCTGTGGGGGAGTGAGAAGGCTCCGGGCACGGAGGTCAGGGACCGTGCCCGGAGCCGCTCCCGAACCCGGGTACCGCCCTTCTCCGGGCGGTACCCGTGGCCGCCGGCGAGGCTGTTAGGGCCCGCCGCCCCCGGGTACGCGGAACGCATGAGCGACGCAGCGCACGAGCACGGCAAGCGAGACGAGCGCGACGAGCGCGGTACGCGCGGCGGCAGCGGGCGCGAGGAGCGCGTCTCGGCCGCGGACCTGATCCCCGGCGAGGACCCGGACCAGCCCGCGACCCCGCCCAGGGTCCCGCCCGCCGGCCCCGTCGGCGGCACCAGGCCCCGCAGCCGCCCGGAAGCGGACGAGGAGGCGCACGGGACGGACGGTGGGGGAGCGGCCGGCGAAGGGCGGTAGCGCCCCGCGCAACCACACCGGGGGCGCACCCGGAAAACCGGGTGCGCCCCGTTCGCCCTGTCCGGGAGGGTGGGCCCATGAGTGATGCGCACACCGGCTCCGAAGCCACCCTGGCACCGGACGGCACGGTGACCGTGGTCCTGCACAAGTCCCGTGGCCGGCAGGTCCGTTACCCGGCGACCGTGGAGCGCGACGACGGCGTCCACGCCGTCGTGCGGGCCCCCTGGGCCGGGCCGCCGGTGCGCGATTTCGGCTTCGTCCGCTTCGAGAGCGGCGACGTGTTCACCGAGCACTACTGGCGCGACCGCTGGTTCTCGGTGAAGGAGGTGCGCGGCCCGGACGGCGCCCTCAAGGGCTGGTACTGCGACGTCACCCGCCCCGCCGCCGTCGCGGAGGCCACGCTGACCACGTGGGACCTGGAACTGGACCTGTGGGTGTCGTCCGACCGGTCCGCCGTACTGCGCCTGGACGAGGACGAGTTCGCCGAGAGCGGGCTGCCCGAGAGCGACCCGGACACGGCCGGCAGGGCCCGCCGCGCGCTGGACGAGCTCGAACGGCTCGTCCGCGAGGGCGGTTTCGACGCCCTGCTGAGCTGACCCCGGTCTTTCGTGAAGGGCTTCCGGGCGGTCTCCGGCCCGGGGCCCGCTCCGGGGGCCGGGCAGGCGAAGGGGGCACGGAGAGCCGCACCCTCTCCGCGCCCCCGTCCATGGGGCCCGCCCCGCGGCCGGCCCGCCCGGCGGCCGCCTGGCCGGCCTCCGGCGTCAGTCCTTCAGCCGCGGCAGGACGTCGGTCCGGTAGAAGTCGAAGAAGCCCCGCAGATCGGGACCGATCTGGTTGACGTGCACCACGTCGAACCCGGAGTCGGCGAACTCCCGCAGGGCGCGTACGTGCTCGTCGGGGTCGTCACCGCACGGCAGCCCGGAGCCGGCCACCACCTCCTCGGTCACCAGTCGCGAGGCCTGCTCGAAGTGGGCGGGAGTGGGCAGGACCTGCCCCAGCTCGCCGGGCAGGAACATGTTGGGCCAGCGGTGGTGGACGGTGCGCACGGCCTCGTCGCGGTCGTTGCCGTAGCAGACCTTCGTCCCCGCGAAGGCCGGGCCCTGCCCGGAGCCGCGGCCCCCGCCGCTGCGGCGGAAGCGCTCCAGGCCCTCCAGGTCGGGCATGGTGGTGATGAACCCGTCGCCCACCCGCCCGGCCAGTTCGATGGCGGCGGGGCCGAAGCCGGAGACGTCGATCGGCACCGGCTCGCCGGGCACGTCGTACAGCCGGGCGTTCTCCACGGTGTAGTGCCTGCCGTGGTGGCTGACCTCCTCGCCGGTCAGCAGGCGCCGGATGACGCCGATGGCCTCCTCCAGCATCTCCATCCGCACCGACGCCTGGGGCCAGCGGTCGCCGAGGACGTGCTCGTTGAGCGCCTCGCCGGTGCCCACGCCCAGCCGGAAGCGGCCGTCCAGCATCACCGCGCTGGTGGCGGCGGCCTGGGCGACCACCGCCGGGTGGAGGCGCACGGTCGGGCAGGTGACCGCCGTCTGGACGGGCAGCGAGGTGGCCCGGGAGATCGCGCCGATGACGGACCACACGAACGGACTGTGCCCCTGGACGCCGTTCCAGGGGTGGTAGTGGTCGGAGATCCACAGCGAGGTGAACCCGGCCTGCTCGGCCATCCGGGCCTGCTCCACCAGCTCGTTCGGTCCGTGGTCCTCGCAGGCCAGGAAGTAGCCGTACTCGGTCATCGAAGAGGTCCTCCACAGGTGCGGCGGTGCGGGCACCGGGTAACCGGGTGCCGGTGTGAAAAACATCGTTTGAAGGGGTGGGCCCCGGGCATCCGAACCCTCGTGCTTCGGACCGCAGGCACATCCGCGGGAGCGGTGGCATTCCCCGCCCCGGGTGTTTCGGCCCCGGTCCCCCCTGTGCCCGGTCCCGCGGTGATCCCCACAGAGCCACAGTCCACAGTTCGGGAGAGACCGCACATGACCCCCGTACGAGCACGAGCAAAGCACGCGCGGCACCCGCACGACGACGCCCCTGACACCACCGCCGAGTTCCAGCGCATCGCCGAGCTTCCGGACGGCCCGGAGCGAGAGGAGCTGCGGCAGCGGGTCGTGCGGGCCTGGATGCCGATGGCCGAGCGGCTGGCCCGGCACTTCCGCAACCGAGGCGAGTCCCTGGAGGACCTGGAGCAGGTGGCCGCCCTCGGCCTGGTGAAGGCGGTGACCCGCTACGATCCGGCGCGCGGCAGCGCGTTCGAGAGCTTCGCGGTGCCGACCATCGTCGGCGAGATCAAGCGGCACTTCCGCGACCACATGTGGGGCCTGCACGTGCCGCGCCGGGTGCAGGAGCTGCGCAACCGCGTACGCGCCTCCAGCCGCCAGCTCAGCCACTCCCTCGACGGCCGCACCCCCGGCGTCAGGGAGATAGCGGAACACAGCGGCCTGACGGAGGAGGAGGTGCGCATCGGCTCCGAGGCACTGGAGAGCTACAGCACCCTCTCCCTGGACGCGGAGCTGCCCGGCGCCGACGACGGCTACGCGCTGGTGGACACCCTCGGCAGCGCCGAGCCCGGCTTCGACCTCGTCGTCTACCGGGAGTCGCTCAAGCCCCGGCTGCGCAACCTGCCCGAGCGCGAGCGCAAGATCCTCTACCTGCGCTTCTTCTGCGACATGACCCAGAGCCGGATCGCCGAGCAGCTCGGCATCTCCCAGATGCACGTCTCCCGGCTGATCAGCCGCACCTGCAACCGCCTGCACGCCGAGGTCGAGGCGGATCTGGAGCGGGAGCAGACCGCCCCGGAGAACGAGCGCGAGCGCGCCTACGCGGGTTCCCGGGCCGCCTGACGCGCCGCCCGCCGGACCGGTGGCGAACCCTCCGCACCCCCGGCGTCCGCCGTACCCGCCCGAGCCGCGCGGGTACGGCGGACGTGCGCTCGGCGGCCCGCGGCCCGGCCCGCCGAGCGCCTCACAGACCGCGCAGCGCCAGGGCGACGTGGCGTGCGATCCGCTCCACGGCGCCGGCCTCCGCCAGTTCGAAGGCCCGGCGGCCACCGGTGCGCAGCAGCGTCAGCGCGCCGAGCACCGGGCCCTTCGCGCCGTCGGACAGCGGCACGCACAGCAGCGAGCCGACCTCGGCCCGTACCAGGACGGGGGCCCCGGCGGCGTCCCGTCCCAGGAGCCCGGGATCCTCCGGACGCACCCGCAGCGACGTGCCGCCGTGCCGCACCGCCTCCACCACAGGCGGCCAGGAGGACGGATCCTGCTCGGCGACCGCGTCGCGCAGCCGTCCGGCCGGGGCCAGGACGGCGGCCCGGCGCAGCGCGCCCCCGGGCACGGCGGCGTCGACGACCACCCAGTCGGCGAACCGGCCGTAGAGCACCTCCGCCACCCGCTGCGGCACCTCCTTGGGGGAGTCCGCCGCGAGCAGCGCCGTCGTCGTCCCGTCCAGCAGGTCCATCAGTTCGGCGCCGCGGGCGGCCTCGGACAGGTCGGGGCGGGGCGTTCGGCTCTCCGCCGCCGGGAGCGGCCCGGCGGGGACCGCGCCCGCCTGGGCACCTGGCCCGGCGGGCTGGAGGACGGCGAGGACGATCGTGCCCGGCTCGTGCGGGGGGTGCAGCGCCGTCAGGGTGGCCCGCAGCGTGGCACCGCCCTGCCGGGAGCCCGGCAGGCGGACGGTCAGGCCGCGGTCGCCCTCGCCGCGGGCGACGGCCGCCACCTGGGAGCGGAAGGCCGCCCGGGACTCGTGGGCCAGGGAACCGGTCAGCGCCCGCCCGGTGGCGTACCCGGCGCGCACCCCCAGCAGCCGCCCGGCGGCGGGGTTGCACCGCCGCACCACCGCGTCCCGGTCCAGCAGGGCCACCGCCACCGGCAGTCGCTGGAACAGGGTGCGCAGCAGCCGGTGCTCGTGGTGCTCCTCCCGGCCGCCGCGGTCCCGCTCGGCGGTCAGCTCCTCGCAGCGCGGCCACAGCACCTCGGCCGCGTACCGGAGCTCCAGGAGGGCGGCCTCCAGGGCGGGCAGCCGGTCGGACTCCGGCAGGGCACGCGCCGACCGCAGTTCCTCCACCCGTCGGCGGAAGTCCGCCAGCTCGGTTCCGAACTCCTCCGCCTGCGCCATGTACTCAACGTAACCCGCGGGCCGCCGGAGGTCTCGCCGGTCGCACGGAAAAAGTATTACTCATCACTCTTTGTTGGGATGATGGTGGTGGGAGAGGGTGCGCGGGAGTGATCCCGGGCGGCCCGCGCCCGCCCGGGGCGGCCGGTCGCGCCGGCCGTTTCCCGGTCGTCGTGCGGGGCAGCCGATCTCTCGAACCGGACGTTCTACGACCGGCCGGAACGGGCCGGAGAACAGGGAAAGGACCGGACAGCGCCATGCCGGACCGATGCGATGCGATGCCGTTCGAGTCCGCTCCGACCCGACCGGAGCCGGAGCTCGACGCCGCCTCGCCCGCCCGGAGCCTCGCCCGGCTGGCCGAACAGGTCGTCCACTCCACCCCCGGCTGCTGCGGCGCCACCGCCACCGCCCACACCGGCGGCGATCCGGCCGAGGGCACCACCGCCGTCACCCATCCGGACCTGTCCGCGCTCATCGCCGTCCAGTGGGAGGACGGGGACGGACCCGTGCCGCAGGCCCTGCGCACCGGGCGCCCCGCCGGCTCCGACGATCTGCTGCTGGACGACCGCTGGCCCGGCTACCGCGCCCGGGCGCTGGATATGGGGCTGCGCTCCGGCGCCGCCCTGCCGTACCGCCGGGACGGCCTCACCCTCACCGTCACCGTCCACGGCTTCCGGCCCCGCCCGCTGGAGGAGACCGTCCGCTGCCCGGCGGCGCTCCTGGGCGACCTGGCCGCCACCGGACTGGCCCGCGACCGCCGCCACCGAGCGGCGCTGGTGGAGACGGAGCAGCTCAGGGGCGCGCTGCGCAGCAGACCCGTCGTCGACCAGGCGTGCGGAATCGTGATGTACGTGCTCGGCTGCGACGCGGAGGAGGCGTTCGCCCTGCTGCGCGGGATCTCGCAGCACACCAACCGCAAGCTCTCCGACCTGGCCGGCGCCCTGGTGCGCACCCGGGGCCACGGCCTGGAACAGGAGCTCCGGCGATTCCGGGAGCGGTCCCGGAGGCCCTGAACCGCCCGGCGGCGGGGCCGGAGCGCAGCGGCGGCCAGGAGCGGAACCAGGAGCGGAAACAGGCAGGGGCGGCCGGCGGGCCGTCCCCGGACACGGCGGAGGCACGGATGCAGCAGACCCGACCCGAGGGCCCCACCCCCGCGGCCGTGCCCGCACCGGAACCGCGCGGCGCCCGGGAGACCGGCAACGGCCACGCCGAGTACGGCGCCGTGGCCGAGGCGGCCTGCGGGTACTGGGGGCGGCGCGGCCTGCCCACCGAGCCCGGACAGGTCGTGGCGGCCCCCACCGCGCCCCTGCTCCTGCTGGCACTGCTCGCCGCGGCCGAGCCCGGGACCGGGCCAGGGGGGAGCGAGGACGGCGGCGGGGTGGTACTGCCCAGGCCTGGTCCGGCCTGGCACGCCGACCAGGCCCGGCTGCTCGGCCGGCCGCTGCACCCCGTGCCCGTACCGGCCGAGTGCGGCGGGGTGCCCGATCCCTTCGCGCTGCTGGAGACCGTGGGCCGGGCCCGCGCGGCCGGCGGCGACCCGCGGGTGCTGCTGCTGTCCGTGGCCGACGGGCTGACCGGGACGGCCGCACCGCCCGAACTGCTGCACGAGGTGTGCGAGGCGGCCGTCCAGGAGGACCTGCTGATCATCAGCGACGAGAGCTGGCGCGACACCTCCCACGACCCCCACGACACGGTGATCGTCAGCCCCGCCGAGATCCTGCACCGGGCGGCCCGCCACACCGGCACCCACGCCCACACCGTCCACTCCGCCCATGCCCCCCACGGGGTGCGGGGCGCGTACGGCCCCTCGCCCGGCGCCGCCGACGAGGGATCCGGCCACGACTGCGTCGTGGTCCTCGTCGACCTCGGCGCCGACCCGGAGTACGCCTTCCGGCCCGGCACCGCCATGGGCGTGGCCCGGCTGCCGGCCACCGGGCGCGGGCGGGAACTGCGCGAGCGCACCCGCGCCGTCCTGAAAGCCCTGCGCGCACACCCCCGCGGCCGCGAGGTCACCGCCGCCGCCGAGGCGCTGGGCGAGGCGGAACCGCTGCGCGAGCACCGCGCCGCGG
>NZ_JBKJFM010000409.1:0-446 GCF_046614825.1 Streptomyces nanhaiensis | reverse complement strand
GCGCCAACACCCGCACCAAGAGGATCATGAGACAGATGCACGGACGCGCCGGATTCGACCTCCTCCGGCACCGCATCCTCCTGTCCTGACAACTACCCGATGTCACCACCGACTACGGGCCAGAGCCAAACGTTTGACAGACCCGATAATGGGAAATTGCAAAACATTATCGAGGAACTCTACCTGCGAAAGGGGGAGAATAAGGGCCTGGGGGATGGGAGAACATCGACGGCACTAAGAGCTGTCCCGCAAATAGTTGGTGGGGCGGCACCAGATGCTGAGCAGATACTCGCGAGACTCCGGCGTGGCAGCTGTGGCAACCTGCGGGCATGCCACAGCTGCGCGTTCATGCAGGCCGCCACTACGCCGTCCAGTTCCACTACTCCTTGCCGGACGACGCCTGGTGTGTGGAGCTGAGCGAGGCCGTACCGGCGCCAGCTGCGTGG
>NZ_JBKJFM010000408.1:0-447 GCF_046614825.1 Streptomyces nanhaiensis | reverse complement strand
ATGGCATCTACAAAAGCTGGGGCTGTTCACTGTTAAGATAAAATCCTCCAGCTTCATTTTAATCTCTGAATAAGTCACCGCTTTTGTCACTAACTTAATGCCTCTGTTTTCAGTTTCAGCAAAGAGGATATCGGTGTATTTAAGGTATTCATTAAAATTTTTAGTTTTAATAAAAACATATTTTTCTCTTTCAGATAGAGTGGTTGTCTGATTTTTCATCTTTAAATTGTTTAATTCAGACAGTAAAGGGCCGATTGATTTTTGAAACGATAAAAATGTAAATGGTTTCATGACATACTCATAATGATGATACCGTTTATGGATCGCCAGCTGATTCACTTGTTTTCCTGTCACAAAAACAATACTGGTCAGCGTATAGTTGAAATTCTCTCGTATTTTTTGAGCCAATTGGAAACCGTTCATGCAAGGCAATTCGACATCGATAAA
>NZ_JBKJFM010000407.1:0-455 GCF_046614825.1 Streptomyces nanhaiensis | reverse complement strand
GGCCGACCGGGCGGCGCCGCCGCGTGCCGCCGCCCGAGGAGGCACCGCAGCGGGCTCCCGCCGCTGCCGAGCCGCACGCCTCCGGGCCCGAGCCGCACGCCCCCGCAGCTCAGCACGCCCAGCACGCCCAGCACTCCGGCCACACCCGGCACCCCGAACACGGCGGCACGGAGGGCGCGGGCGGTGCGGAGCAGGCCGCCCAGGCCGACCTCACCGTGGTCGCGGCCAGCCCCATCCTGGGCGGTTCGGTACCGCCCGAGGAGGCGCCCCGGCAGCGTGCGCTGCCGATGCCGGGCAGCGAGACGGCACCGTCGGAGCAGACCTCCGGCGTCAGCGTGCGCACCCTGGGCCAGGGCGTGCCCTTCGCCCGGCAGGCGGGCGAGCAGCACACCGGCCAGCACGCGGTCCAGCCGCCCGCGCCCCCCGCACCGCCCGCGCCGCAGCCTCCGGCCCAG
>NZ_JBKJFM010000406.1:0-458 GCF_046614825.1 Streptomyces nanhaiensis | reverse complement strand
GCGGCCCCGGCGCCCGGGTGCCCCTGCGCCGGGCGAGCGGTGGGACAGGGCCCTGGTGAGGGTGCCGCCGGGCAGCGGCGCGGCGCTCGCCACCGCGCTCAGGACCGCCCGTGCGGCCCGCCTGGCACGCCGGGGGAGCGAGCCCGTACGCGTCCGCGTCGATCCGGAGGACATCGGCTGACCGTCCGCCGGGCCGTTCCGGGGCCGTTCGTGGCCGCTCCGGAGCGGACCGGGACAGCCTGCGGCTCCTTCGGAGGCGGGACCGCCCGGCGCCGGGCCGAGGGGGAGGGGCCGGGCGCCGGGCGGCGGGGGAGACGGCTGGGGATCAGCCGTTGCGGGGGGAGGGGAGGGCGCCCGGGCGGGAGTCCGGCGGCGGCTGTACCGGCCGCCCGGGCGGCGGATGGGGGACGGACACCGGGACGGCGCCCGGTCCCGCGGTCACGGCGTGTGCGGCGGCC
>NZ_JBKJFM010000405.1:0-459 GCF_046614825.1 Streptomyces nanhaiensis | reverse complement strand
GGGAAGCCGCTCAAGAAAAATGCGGGGTAACAGGTTTAACATATAAACAAATCATTGAAAAGATGGATGGAGCTGAAGGAAATGAAATGCAGGAAGCCTATCAAATCTTATCTTCAAAGACAAATGAGTTTAGGCAAATCATCAATACCATCCGATCTCATATAGAAGTTAAATCTCATATTATAGATCATGTGATACAAAAACTAGGCGGTAAGACCGATTTTACTAACAATACCTACGGTACATCCGGGGAACCGCTTCATCCATCAGGCATACAAACCGGCAGATTTCAATCGACAAAAGTTTAACGGAGGGAACATCCATGTTACGTTCTACATTCTATTCTTTTACAACTGCATTAAGGGGTTTAAATACCGCACAAAAGCAGCTTGATGTGACAGGTCAAAACATTTCCAATATCAGCACAACCGGTTACACGAGGCAACGTGCCGATCTCGT
>NZ_JBKJFM010000404.1:0-475 GCF_046614825.1 Streptomyces nanhaiensis | reverse complement strand
TCCCTCCCCGCCGCTCTTCCGTTCTGGGTGTGCTGGGCCCGCGCGCGCTACGCGGCGAGCATCGCGGCGTGCACCTCCGCGCGCGGTGCGGGCAGCACGGTGAGCGCGCCGACGTCCGCGGGGGCGGTGCCCGGCCAGGGGCCGCCCGCCAGCACCCGTTCGGCGGTGCGGCGGCACTCGGGGCACTCGTCCACGTGCCGCACCAGTTCCCGGCGGAGGGCGCTGCCCAGCAGCACCTCCCGGTCCCCGGCGAGCCGGGCGACGGCCGGGCAGCCGCCCCGGTCGACGACGGCGAGCGCGGTGCGGGTGCGCTCCACCTCGCAGGCGGCGCTGGACAGCAGCAGCTCCGTGCCGTCGTGGTCCGTGCCGAGGACGGCCGCGACCTCGTGGACCGGCAGGTGGTGGCGTACGGCCAGCTCCAGGGCCTCGCGCTGCTCGGGGCCGGTGCCGGCGGCCTCCGGCCAGGCGAGCGCGG
>NZ_JBKJFM010000403.1:0-477 GCF_046614825.1 Streptomyces nanhaiensis | reverse complement strand
CCGAGGTCGCCGCCCGCGTCCCCGGCGCCCGGCTGGTCCTGGTCGGCGACGGCCCCTGGCGCCGGGAACTGGCCGGGGCGGCGCCCGCGGGGGTGCTGTTCGCCGGGGCGGCACAGGACACGGCGGCCTGGTACGCGGCGGCCGACGCGGTGGTGCTCCCCTCCCGCTGGGAGGGGATGGCCCTGGTCCCGCTGGAGGCGATGGCCTGCGGCCGCCCGGTGGTGGCGACCGCGGTGACCGGCGCGGCCGAGAGCCTCCCGCCGGGCCGCGCCGCCGACTTCCTGGTCCCGCCGGAGGATCCCCGAGCCCTGGCCCGCGCGCTGGCCGCGCTGCTGGCCGACCCTCCGCTCCGGCACGACCTGGGGCTGCTGGCCGCCGAGCACGTCCGGGCCTTCCACGACGTACGGCACACCGCCGAGCGGGTCGCGCGGCTGTACGCCGAGGTGCTGGCCGAGCGGTCCGCCGCCGCGCCCGACC
>NZ_JBKJFM010000402.1:0-483 GCF_046614825.1 Streptomyces nanhaiensis | reverse complement strand
CATACGAGATCTTAATGGCTGGTATAAATAAGAATATAGATTTTAGTAATGCCTTCAACATGATTATAAATAACCCATATAGAATTCTGGGGGCTTCTACTTTCCTCGATGAGAATCAGTTATTGGAACTTTACAAACAATGGGAAAAGGCTCCCGATAAATATAAGTCTCAATTTGATAAAACAAAACTTGGCGCCCCTAAACGTACAAAAGAAGCTATGGATTGGGCTTTAGAAAATGCGGACAGTTATGTCTATAAGCTTTTTTGGTTCTCAGATCCTGAAATTGCCGTACGATTGGGGAATAAAGGAGACTTTATTGAATTTTTTGGTAAAAAACGGAGCGTAAATACAACAGACTATAATAGCTTCTTATCACAATATATGTTTCTATGTGTATTTGACCGAGACTTTACCATGGTGGAACAATGGGGCATCCTATTGAATCTGATTAACGACTTATTAAATGTTTCTGTAGGCAGAT
>NZ_JBKJFM010000401.1:0-484 GCF_046614825.1 Streptomyces nanhaiensis | reverse complement strand
TCGGGCCGCTGATCGACGTACTCGCGGAGTTGCCGGGCCTGTGCGCGCAGGGCGCCGGCGGTCCGGGCGGAGATCACCCACGGCACGACGCCTGGTGCGGCGGGCTGATCCTGTGGATCGGCGACGGCCGGGGGCTCTTCGATGATGGCGTGGGCGTTGGTGCCGCTGACGCCGAAGGAGGAGATGCCGGCGCGGCGGGGCCGTTCGCTTCCGGGCCAGGCCTGTTCCTCGGTGAGGAGGCTGACCGCCCCGGCCGACCAGTCGACATGGGAGGTGGGCCGGTCGACGTGCAGTGTCCTCGGCAGGACGCCGTGCTGGAGTGCCATGACCATTTTGATGACACCGGCGACACCGGCGGCGGCTTGGGTGTGTCCGATGTTGGACTTCACCGAGCCCAGCCACAGGGGCCGGTCGGCCAGGCGGTCCTGCCCGTAGGTGGCCAGCAGGGCCTGCGCCTCGATGGGGTCGCCCAGCTTGGTGCCGG
>NZ_JBKJFM010000400.1:0-486 GCF_046614825.1 Streptomyces nanhaiensis | reverse complement strand
CATGGCGACTCTCAAGTACTGGCGGCTCCTGCGGAAGCTCCGCTGCAGCACCACCCGGACCACCGCCGTCGTCCGTGCCGTCGTCGCCCTCGAACTCGCCAGCTGATCAAGATGGAAAAGGTTCAGTCACTGCATGATCATTCCACCGTTTCAGGGGCTCCCTGCTCAAACGCGAGGCGGCAGCGTTCAACCTGCTCTGCCACCTGCTCCATGAACCAGCGCATGATCTCGTAGGGGATGACGTGCTCGTCGTGGCTGTGGATGTGGACGGCCGGCTCCAAGCTCGGGTCCTCGTCGGGTATCACCGCCACCATGAAGGCGCTTCCGGGCAGGTGGGTCTGTGCGTTGGGAATCTCAGCCCACGCAGCTGGCGCCGGTACGGCCTCGCTCAGCTCCACACACCAGGCGTCGTCCGGCAAGGAGTAGTGGAACTGGACGGCGTAGTGGCGGCCTGCATGAACGCGCAGCTGTGGCATGCCCGCAGGT
>NZ_JBKJFM010000003.1:0-138107 GCF_046614825.1 Streptomyces nanhaiensis | reverse complement strand
GTAACCCCTCGCGGAATTGCTGCCGTTCGGCGGTCAGGCCGCCGCCTTGTGGATACCGCATCCCACTGGCATACCGCAGGGATCAAGGACCGTCAGCTCCTACGACACCACGAGTTCAACCTCAGTAACACAACTGGATTCAGGCCAGTTTCTGCAGCTACCTGCCTCCAGGCGATTTTGCGCCATTTTCTATGAAAGTCGAGACGACGGCGCAATGCAACCACATTGAAATGATGGTTTGACACCAAGGCTCCTTGGGTCAAGGCTGGGGGAACACGCCTGCCTGCGCAACCTGAACGACTTGCGCTGACATGCCGGCCCGAACCCCCTCCCCGACCAGTCTTTAAATACAATGTTAAATGCCCCTCTGGCGCCTGTCAGGGTTTTGCCAACCGACCCCGGTGCGAGGAAAAAGAACTCGCATTACCTCGCACCGGGTGCCAGAAGTTCACATGCTTGGGTTTCTTTCAGGGCTGCTTTCTGAAACCCAGTAGTCGGCATTGTCGATTCCCAGCTTCACAGGATCGAAGACTGGGTCCACCCCAAGTTTCCTCTGATTCTCATAGTCCCGCAGAGCGATCAGGGCGGGCTTGGCCAAGAAGACGAGGCAGATCATGTTGATCCAAGCGAGGGTGGCGTAGCCGACATCGCCGATCGCCCACATTATGTCTGCCGATTCGACCGCCCCGTAGAAGACCATGGCGAGCATCGCGACGCGGAGGGCGTGCAGGAGTGACTCGTTCCGTACACCGCGAGTCAGGTAGGTCAAGCTTGTGTTGGCGATGTAATAGAAGGCGACGAGCGTGGTGAAGGCGAACAGCCCGATGGCAGTGGCCACGAAGTGAGGACCGATACCAGGGATTACTGAGTCAATGGCTCCTTGCGTGTAGGCGGGGCCTGCCTCGACGCCCTTGATGTGCGTAATGATGTGCTCTCCGGATTCGGTGTGGACGTTATAGTTTCCGGTGACGAGAATCATGAACCCCGTAGCCGTACATACGAAAAGCGTGTCGATGTAGATCGAGAACGCCTGGACCAGACCCTGTTTCGCGGGGTGAGACACCTGAGCCGCTGCCGCCCCGTAGGTTCCTTCGCCGACGCCAGCGACGTTGGAGAAGAGAGCACGGCGCACCCCCCAGGCGATCGCTGCTCCGACGATTCCGCCGAACACGGAGTCCACCCCGGCTGCGCTCTTGACCACCAGGAGGAAGACGGCCGGCACCTCAGTGAGGTTGGCGGCCAGGACGATGAGCGCCGCGATGATGTAGCCGATGGCCATGAACGGCACCAGTACATCGGCGACACCGACCACGCGTCCTCGCTGGCCGAAGATGACGAAGCCGAGCAGACCGACGAGGACTACACCGGTGAGCCATGGCTTGATGCCCATCGCTTGGTCGAAACTGGCTGCGATGGCGTTGGATTGGACCCCGGGCGCCAATACCGCGTACAGAGCCAAGGCGGCAGATGCGGCGACGACTCCGAGCCACTTCCTTCTCAGGCCTTTCTCCAGATAGTAGGGAATGCCGCCCCAGAAGGTTCCCTCAGATTTGATCTTGTATATCTGAGCGAGCGTCGACTCGATGAAAGCTGTGGCTCCTCCGAGAAGAGCCATCACTGCCATCCAGAACAGGGCTCCCGGTCCGCCTGCCGCGATGGCCGTCGCCACGCCCGCTATGTTGCCGACGCCGACCCGACTTGACAGGGTCAAGGTCAAGGCCTGAAATGAACTGATGCCTGCCTCCGAGCGCTCTCCTTTCCATATGTGGCGGATCATGTCGGGGATTCGCCGGATCTGCACACCGCGGGTCAGGATGGTGAAGACCAAGCCGAGGCCCAGGGCTAGCACTACCAGCGGGCTCCACAGCCAGTCGGTGAGGGAGGTGAGGAAATTCATGCTTGACTTCCTTTGGCGTACACATGCCACGAACGTGATCTGGTTCCAGTCGGCCACCGGCGTCAGGGTGGTGAGGTCGGTGACCGATGGACAGGGCGCCTTGTTGAGAGCTGGTGTGGTGCCTCTGGCGTGTGGTTTCCGAAGGCTGATTTTTCCGTGGTGACGGCTCAGCGGTGTAAATCAGTGAGGAGGGGGCGCGTCGACAGCCGACGCTGTTCGATTCCTTGTGTTCCGAGGGGGTTCTTTCCAGGCGGTCGTCCGTGAGGAGACTCCTCTGGAGCGGTGGCAGGGTTTCTCGGTGCGGGATTCAGGAGCTGAGCGGCCTTACTCTTCCGCAGCGGTCAGGTACGCCCACCGGGTGGCAGTCCCGCTGTGGAGCCGCGTTCCGTTCTCTGCCGATAGAGCTGCGATGATGTTGTTACCTCGGCCGTTCTCTTCTTGCGAGGAGCATTTGGCCAACCGGACCGCCCTCGGGTTGGGGCCTGTGTCGGTGACTTCTATGTGGATGGCCTTGGGGTGGCCGTAAGTGTGGCGTACCTCCAGAATGACGGGGGGCAGGGCGTGCTGGACGGCGTTGGTGACCATCTCCGTGATCACCAAGAGGGTGTTGTCGAGCAGTTCGGGTTCCAGGTGGGTTTCCAGAGCCGCACGCACATACCTACGTGCTAGGCCTGGAGCCTGGTTCGTGTGCGGGAGCAGGCTTGTGACCTTGACCCCCTCGCTGTCTCGCGGAATGTGGCAACCAGGTGCGGAGCTGTCGGTCGGCCTCTTCCCGGAAGGTTCTGCGGAGTTTCCCTCGGGGTGATGGCTATGGTCGACTGGCTGGTTCCGCTGTGGAGCAGGAGTCTTGAGCGGTGACATGTGGGTTCCTCCGCGCGCGCTGTGCGGTGTCGGATGCGGATCGGGCGGTCATGATGCGTCGGATCCTTGGTCGGCCGGGGATTTTTCGGGGTGCTTCAGGCCGATCACCGCGTAGTCGAGCTGGCCGCTCCACACGGAGTGTCCGAAGGCACCCGCAATGTTGTTGCCGACCAGGAGCGGTCTGCGTTCCCACAGCAGAGGGATGGCCGGCGACTTCCGCATGATCTGCCGGTCCAGTTCTCTCCATGCCTGGCTGGCTTGGGTGGCGTCGGTCATGACCGAGATCTCGTCTATTCGTTCCATGGTTTCGCCGTCACGGAACTGCGAATAGTTGCCCTGGTTTCCCTTCTCTTTGATCATGCGTCCGTCGAACAAGAAGGGGAGGAACGTGGCTCCTGACGGATAGTCGGGGCACCATCCGCTCAAGGACATGTCAGGTGCTTTCCTCGTGTCGCCGATGGTGTCGAAATAGACGGCCGGATCCACGATCTGAATTCTGACGTTGATTCCGACGCGGGAGAGGTCCTTTTGGATGGCCTGGGCGCGGGCTGTGTCTTCCCTGGATACGGTGAAGTCGGCGGTGACCACTTGTTTCCGGCCGGCTTCGGCTAGTAGTTCCCTGGCCCGCCCCGGGTTGCCGGTGGGCGACAGGTCGAGGGGGTTCGCTCTGTCGCCGCCGGTCAAGGTGGGGGGGAGGTAGGAGGTGGCGGGCTCGTTGAGTGTGGGGCCGCCTCGAGCTGCGACCTGGTCTTCCCTGTTGATCGCGTACTGGACGGCCTTGCGGGCCGTGGAGTCGTCGAAGGGCGGCTTGGATGTGTTGAGGTGCAGCATGTCGGTGCAGCCGGTGATCTCGGCGACGAGCCGCTTGCGTGGTGCGCTCTTGGATGTGTCGGCCAGTAGTTCGGGCATGCTGTCGGGCTGCGTGTCGGACCACTGGACGGAGGAGGCGTCCTCGCCTTCGCTTGCGATGAGCCGATCGTCGATGTGTGCGCCGTTCCGTCCCATCCGCACGACAATCTTGTCGGGGTAGGCCTTGCGGACAGGGTCGGTGGCCGGGTCCCAGTGCGGGTTGCGTATCAGGACCATGCGTTCACGCTTGCTGTATTCGTCGATCTTGTACGGTCCTGAGGAGAAGGGTCGCAGGTCGTAACGGGCGCCCTTCTCTTGGGCGGGAGGAACCGGCGAGAAGGTCGGCAGGGTCGCGGTCTGGGAGAACTCACCGACGGGGCGGTTGAGGCGGAAGACGATGGTGCGGTCGTCTGGAGTTTCGATCGAGTCCAGGTGCTCGCCGTCGAGGGGGCCTTCATACCCCTCGGTGCCAGCGAGGTACCTGCGGGCATAGTCGGGCCCGCCACTGAGTTGGGGGGCGAAGGACCTCTCGACGTTGTACTTGACATCCTGAGCCCGGATGGGGCTGCCGTCTTCGTACTTCAGGCCCTTCTTCAGAGTGAACGTCCACACTCTCCCGCCTTGGGAAGGCTGGCCGAGGTCGGTGGCAAGGTCTGGAACGAGTTCGGTGCCGCCTCTGCCGGGCTCCGCTTTGAAGGTGACCAGGGTCCGGTAGAGCAGGCGGATCCCGAAGTCCATGGCGGGCATGACCCAGTTGCGGGCAGGGTCGAGGTGAGGGAAGTCCTGATCGGCGAGGATCGTCAGAGTGCCGCCTCGCTGGGGTGTTCCGCCGACGATTCCGACGGCCCCGGGGGTGTGCTGCGCCAGCCCCTCTCTCGGGTCGTCATCCGTGGAGCAGGCGCCGAGGCCAGCAGCCAGGCAGATCGCCAGTGTGGTTGCCAGGGTCGTGCGTAGGAGCTTGGGCATCGTGCCACTCCGTCGTGGGAGACCGGTAACAGTGCGCAAAGAGGCCAGGTCTGCCCTGCCGGACGGCAGGTCGTGCACCCCTCCACTGAAGTGATGTGTAACATAATAATGTAAAATTGCATTGGCAAGAAGGAAGGACTCTCGTTACCTTCCTGTGCCCGACGGCGTCCGTGGCGCATAGCCGAGTCCGGTCGCCGCCCGACTTCCCGGAGTCGGCATGCCCCCGCCCTCAACCCGCCCTACCACGGGCAGCCACGACCATCTGCCCTGCGACGTACGCGTCCCCGGCTACCAAGCCACCTCGGTCCGGCGGGCACGGCTCTCGGAACGCTTCCCCGGCGAGCGGCTCGTCCTGCAGGCCGGTGATCTCAGGGTGCGGTCCAGCGATTGCGACTACCATTTCCGCCCCCCATACCGCCCACGCCTGACTGACCGGCCTCACCGGCGAGGATCAGCCAAGTAACGTGCTGGTCATGGAGCCCTCCGGCCCCGAGGGGCGTCACCCCGTGCTGTACATGCGGCCCCGGTCCTCGCAGACGGGTGAGGATTTCTACCGTGATCGCCGGTACGGCGAGTTCTGGGTCGGTCGCCACCCTGATCTCTACGAGGCTCGCCGCCCTGACCTCGACGAGGCGGCGCAGCTCACCGGCATCGAGTGCCGCCACCTGGACGAGCTGGCCGTTCTGTCCGGGCCCCCGCCTCTCGCCCGGGTTCTGACCGGGATCGATGGTGCCGTTGACGCCTTGGCCGAGTCCCGCGTCTCCAGCGAAGCCGAGCGGTTGCGGGAGAAGGGAGCTGGAGGCCTGTCTGTCCGAGCTCCGTCTGATCAAGGAGGCCTGGGAGGTCGAGCAGCTCCAGCCGGCCGTGGACCACACCGCGACGGGCTTCGAGGACGTGGTGCGGGCCCTGCCCCAAGCCTTGCGCCACCGCGGTGAGCGGTGGGTTGGAGGGATCTTCAATCTCCGAGCCCGCGCCGAGGGGAACGGTGTGGGATACGAGACGACTTCGGCCGCCGGAGAGCATGCCTGCGTACTGCGCTGGATACGCAACGACGGTCTCTTGGACCCCTCCCAGCTCCTGCTGTTGGATGCAGGAGCTGAGACCGACACCCTCTACACCGCCGACATCACCCGCACCCCCTGTCGGGACGCTTCTCCCCCGTGCAACGGCAGGTCTACGACCTGTCGCCGACGGCCCAGGAGGCCAGCATCGCCGCGTTGCGCCCAGGCGCCCCGTTCCGCGATTTCCGCCGTGCTGCCATGAGGGTGATCACCGAAGGCCTGTGTGACTGGGGCGTGCTGGAGACATCCGCCAACGAGTTGGACGGGGACAGCGGCCCGCACCGCCGCTCCACCCTCTGCGGCAGCGGCCATATGCTCGGCACGGACGTGCATGACTGCGCCAAGGCCCGCGCCGGTGCGTACGTCGAGGGAGTGCTGAGGGAAGGTCAGTTCCTGACCATCGAGCCGGGTCTGTACCTGCAAGCTGACGATGAGACCCTGCCGGCCGAACTGCGGGGCATGGACGTGCGCATCGAAGATGACCTGGTGACCACCAGGGACGGGGCGCGGCTGATGTCTTCCGCGCTGCCCAGGACCACAGATGGCGTCGAGGAGTGGATAGGCGCGCTGTTCCAGGGATGACGGGGCCCGCCTGCTGCTGGGTTGAGGAGCGTGTCCGGCCGGACACGCTCCTCAACCTGTTCGCGAGGCTCTGCAGACTCTGCGGGGGCAGCGCCGGCTTTGTGAGGTCAGCGTGCGTTCAGTTTCCGAGCCGGGGATTTCCGCTCGGGCGTCTCCTGCTTGCGTGCGGCCCACAGGGAGCGGACGTGCGCCAGGTGGTGGCGCATGTGCTCCTCGGCCGCCGCGGCGTCGCCGGCAAGCATGAGATCCAGCAGCTCGGCGTGTTCCTGCGCGGAGGGCACCAGCGCGCCCGCTTCCGCGAGCTCGGTGAGTCCGTAGAGCCGGGAGCGCTTGCGCAGGTTGCCCACCGTCTCGACGAGACGGGAGTTGCCGGCCAGTGCGAGCAGGTCGAGATGGAAGCGGCGGTCGGCCTCCAGGTAGCCGATGAGGTCACCGGCACGTGCGGCGGCCACGATCTCCTCGGCCGTAGGACGCAGGGCCTCCAACTGATCCCGTGTGGCGGACCTGGCCACCTTCCCGACGGTCGGGATCTCGATCAGGGCGCGGATCTCGGTGTACTCGTCCAGGTCGCGCTCGGACAGCTCGGTGACGCGGAAGCCCTTGTTGCGCACCGATTCGACCAGTCCCTCGCGAGCCAGGTCCAGCATGGCCTCACGGACAGGGGTGGCGGAAACGCCGTACTCGGCGGCGAGGGTAGGGGCGGAGTAGATCACCCCGGGCTGCAGTTCACCCGCGATCAGCGCGGCCCGGAGGGCGTTGGCCACCTGGTCGCGCAGGTGCTCCTGCACCGAAACGAGTTTCCGGGGTTTCAGCTCGCTCATGGGTTCCCCTCCGTGGGTTTGTGATCCCACTATACAATGTCACGTTGCGCGACATCTACGCCATCCCCAGTGCGGCCGGCCAGGCCGCGCCGGGGATCGGGAGGGGGCCCGTCTCGCGGCGGTTCAGGCTGATGCGACGGGCAGGAGGGACACCGTGCGGCTGGAGGTGTAGAAGTCCATCGCGGCGTGCCCTTGCTCCCTCATCCCGTAACTGGAGTCCTTCTCTCCCCCGAAGGGGAGGTGGAAGTCGACACCAGTGGTCGGAGCGTTCACCCGCAGCATGCCCGTGGCGAGGCGGTCGACTGCCGAGAGCGCTTTCTCCAGGTCGCCTGTGTGGAGCGACGCGACCAGGCCGTAGTGACCGCTGTTCGCAGCCTGGATCGCCTCGTCGAAGTCCGCCGTCCCCGACAGCACCGCGATGGGGCCGAAGACCTCACGGCGGTGCAGCTCGTGTGCGGTAGGCACGTTCTCCAGCAGCACCGGGTCGACGTACCAGCCCGCTGCTGTGCCCGAACCGCGCCGACCGCCCCCTGCCAGCGCACGTGCCCCGGTGCTGAGGGCGCTGTCCCGGGCTCGGATGACACGGTCTCGGGCCGCTTTGGAGATGACGGGACCGCAGACCGCGGCCACCGCGTGGGGGTCGCGGGCGGGCAGCTCCCGCAGGGCCTCGGCCAGCGCCTCGCGCAGCTTCGGCAGAGCGCTGCCCACGGCGATCACCCTTCTGGTGGCGGTGCATTTCTGCCCCGCGTAACCAGCGATTGCCGCGGCGATGTCCGCAGCCGCCCTCCCTATGTTGGCGTCCGGCATGACCACGGCAGCGTTGTGGCCGCCCATTTCCGCCTGGGCTGGGACGCCGCGGGCTGCGGCGGCACGGGCCACCACAGCACCGACGGCGGTCGACCCGGTGAAGGAGACGACATCGGCCAGGCCGATCAAGGCAGCGCCGGCTTCGGCACTCCCGGGAACGACCTGCACAACGTCCGCGGGCAGGACCTCCTTGAGAATCTCGGCCAGCCGCAGAGCGCACGCGGTCGCCTCCGGTGCGGGCTTGAGGACGACGGCATTACCGGCGGCCAGGGCCGGAGCGGCCTTCCACGACGGAATGGCCAGCGGGAAGTTCCACGGCGTGATCAGACCGGCGACACCGTGCGGGCGCCGCCGGGTGAGCAGCAGCCCCGGCCCCGAGGCCGGCTCGTGCACCGCCCCGGTGGCGTCGTAGGGAAGCTGAGCGTAGTAGCGCCAGATCGCCGCCGTGCGCGCCAACTCGCCGCGGGCCTCGGCGAGTGGCTTGCCGACCTCTCTCACCAGGAGTCCAGCCAATTCCTCGGACGCGGTCTCCACGGCGTCTCCGGCGCGGCGCAGGGCAGCGGACCGCGCGGCCGCGCCGGCGGCGAGCCATTCGCTCTGGGCTCGGGCAGCCCGCCGCACGGCACGGGTGACGGTGTCGGGGCCGCAGCCGTACAACTCGACGAGGATGTCGCCGGGGTCGGCGGGGTTACGGGAGATCACCGGGCTGTCGGCCGCCGGGGCGGGAGGGGTGTTCACAGCAGGAAGCCTTCCGGGAACGGGTCTGTGGGATCGAGGAAGAACTGGGCGGTGCCGGTGATCCAGGCGCTTCCGGTGAACGTCGGCACCACGGCCGCCCTGCCGGCGACTTCGGTCTCGTCCACCAGGCGGCCGGTGAAGGAGGTGCCCAGGAAGGACTCGTTGACGAAATCGCGGTGCAGAGGGAGTTCCCCGCGGGCGTGGAGCTGCGCCATTCGCGCCGAGGTGCCGGTGCCGCAGGGCGACCGATCGAACCATCCGGGGTGGATGGCCATCGCGTTCCGCGACCGCCGGGCGTCCGACCCCGGGGCGAGGAGCTGGACGTGATGGCATCCCGTGATCCCGGGATCCTCCGGGTGCACCGGTTCGCCTGCGGCGTTGATCGCGGCCATCACCTCCAGACCCGCGCGCAGGATTTCCTCCTTGCGTGACCGGTCGAAGGGCAGTCCCAGCTCCTCGACGGGGAGGATGGCGTAGAAGTTGCCGCCGTAGGCCAGGTCGTAGGTGATCTGCCCGAAGCCGGGGACTTCGATCTTCTCCCCCAGGGCGACAGCGAAAGAGGGGACGTTGCGCAGTGTCACCGCGCGGGCGGCGCCGTCGTGGACGTGGACCTCGGCAGTGACGAGCCCGGCCGGTGTGTCCAGCCGGACGGTGGTCACCGGCTCTGTCACCGGCACCATGCCGGTCTCCACCAGTACGGTGGCGACTCCGATGGTGCCGTGCCCGCACATGGGCAGGCAGCCGGACACCTCGATGTAGATGACCCCCCAGTCCGCCTCAGGGTGGATCGGAGGCTGCAGGACCGCACCGCTCATCGCCGCGTGCCCACGCGGTTCGTACATCAGCAGAGTGCGGATGTGGTCCAGGTGGCGCATGAAGTACGTGCGTCGTTCGGCCATGGTGGCCCCGGGGACCGGTGCGATTCCTCCGGTGATGACGCGCGTGGGCATGCCCTCGGTATGGGAGTCGACGGCGTGGAAGACACGGCGACTGCGCATGGCTCTTCTCCTGCGGACTGGGGGTGTCGGGGGTGCGTGCGGGACGGGTCAGTTCAGGCCCTCGGCCAGGACCTTCTCCGTCACGGACCGCACGGCGGCCTCCGCCTCTGTGTCCAGCGGGGAGCGCGGCGGGCGGCAGGGGCCGCCACGGCGTCCGGCGATGTCCATCGAGAGCTTGATGGCCTGCACGAACACGTGCTTGGTGTCCCAGCGCAGCAGCGGGTGCAGCGCTCTGTAGAGAGGCAGTGCGGTCTCCAGATCCTGGGCGATGGCGGCCCGGTACAGTGCCACGCAGGAGTGGGGCAGGGCGTTGGGGTAGCCGGCGATCCAGCCGACGGCGCCGGCCAGGGCCAGTTCCAGCAGGACGTCGTCGGCGCCGATGAGCAGGTCCAGGCCAGGGGCGCGCTCGGCGATCTCGTAGGCCCGTCGCACGTCGCCGCTGAACTCCTTGACCGCGACGATGTGCTGCTGCGCGTGCAGATCGGCCAGGAGCTGCGGGGTGAGGTGGACGCGGGTGTCGTAGGGGTTGTTGTAAGCCACCACGGGCAGCCCGACACCTGCGACCTCGGCGTAGTGGGCGCGGACCTCCGTGTCGTTGGCGCGGTAGGCGTTGGGGGGCAGCAGCAGGACGGAACCGGCGCCGGCTTCGGCTGCCTGCTCGGTCCAGCGCGCGGCCTCGGTGCTGCCGTAGGCGGCCGCTCCGGCCATGACCCGGCTGCCGTCCCCGGCGGCCTCCACCGCGGTTCGGATGACGCGGGCGCGTTCGTCGTCGGTGAGGGTCTGGTACTCCCCCAGGGAGCCGTTGGGGACGACGCCGTCGCAACCGGCGTCCAGCAGGAAGCGGACGTGTTCGGCGTAGGCGTCGTAGTCCACCGACAGGTCTTCCTTGAAGGGAAGGGCGGTGGCCACCATGACTCCACGCCAGGGGTGTTCGGGGCTGTGCTGGGATGCACTCACGTTCGGTTCTCCTTGGGTTGGGCGAATCCGGCCGGGCCGGTTCTCGGGAGGGTTGGAGGTTCTGGTCGGGTTGCGCCGGTCAGGGGCGCCCCTGAGGCCGGTGCCGGGCGAGCTGGACGAGGGGGACGGGGCGGGACAGCGGGCGCCGGTCCACGCTCACCGGTGCGCTGCCGTCGCCGGACGCAAGGCAGGAGACCGCGGGGCCGCACATTCGTCCCTGACACCAGCCCATGCCGGCCCGGGTCAGCAGCTTGGCCGTGCGCGTGTCGCCCGCGCCGAAGGCGTCGACCGCCTCGCGTACGGATGCGGCATCGATTTCCTCGCAGCGGCAGATCTCGGTGTCGCCTCGCAGCCACTGGGGCCAAGCCGGTCCGGGCCTGTGAACCTGGGCCATGAGGTCGGCGAAGGCCCGCAGCCGGGTGGCACGTGTGCGCAGCGCCGCAGCCTTGCGCGCGGCAGCGGTCTCGCCGTGCGCCGCGGCAGCGATCGCGCGGGCGGCCAGTTCTCCCTCGCACAGGGCGAGCTGGGCGCCGCCGACGCCGTTGGTCTCGCCTGCCGCCCATACGCCTTCGACGCTGGTGCGCAGGGAGGGGTCCACCACGAGGGCGGGTGTGCCGTCGGGTGCGGTGCGGGTAGCACAGCCCAGTTCCACGGCGAGTTCGAGCTGGGGTACCAGACCGTGGCCTACCGCCAGGGCATCGCAGGACAGGTGTTGCTCGGTCCCGGGCAGCGGCCGCCAGTCGTCATCCAGCCTCGCCACGGTCACGCCGGTGACCCGGTCGGTCCCATGGGCTTGGACCACGGCGGTCCGGGTGCGCAGCCGTACCCCCCGGCGGGCGAGCGCCGCCGCGTGCCGGAATCCTTCGGCGAGCTTGCCGGGGTTGCGCAGCAGCGGCCCCGGTCGGCGGGCGTAGGGCAGGTAGCCGCTCGCCTCCAGGACGTACGGCACGCGGGCCCCGGCGGCGGACAGCGAGGCGGCCGCGGCCAGCAGCAGGGGACCGCTTCCGGCCACGATCACGCGTCGGCCCGGCAGTACCAGGCCGGACTTGATCATGGCCTGGGCTCCCCCGGCGCCGACGACTCCGGGCAGCGTCCAGCCGGGGAAGGGCAGCTGGCGCTCGTAGGTGCCGGTCGCCAGCAACAGGTGATGCGCAGGCACGCTCTCTCCTGGCACCTCGCCGGTGTTCTGGTCGCCGGGCACGGTCGCGGTGGTGAGCAGTGTCCAGCGGCCCGCGTGGTCGCATGACTGTTGGATGGTCCACACCTGCCGTCCCGGCAGGTGCCGGACCCGGCCGGCTTGCTTGTGCTGACGCAGCCGGGCCTCCAGGGCGGTGAAGGCGGACCAGCCGTGGTGGAGGGCCTCGGGGTGCCGCGCTCCCAGGCCGGGTGCGGGATGGCGGTAGTACTGGCCGCCCGGCCTGAGTTCGGCATCGACCAGGGCGACGGTCAGCCCCGCATCGGCGGCAGTGACGGCCGCAGTGAGTCCGGCGGGGCCGGCGCCCACGACCGCCAGGTCGTACGGAGCTCCGGGGGGCTCAGCAGGCGAGGTCGGCACGGCCGTCTCCTTCCTGGGGAGTGACGGTGTCGCCGTCGTGCGCCGGCACCAGGCACGCGCGCTGGTTGGGGCGGCCATTGACGGTGATCAGACAGTCGAAGCAGACCCCCATCCCGCAGAAGGCACCGCGGGGGCGCTCGCCGCGGCGGGTGGTACGCCAGGAGACGATGCCCGCGGCCCACAGGGCGGCGGCGATGCTCTGGCCGGGCAGCGCCGGGAGCTTCCTGCCGTCGTAGTCGATGCTGATGGCGGGCTGGGGTTCAGCCCGCACCAGCCCGGCCGGGGTGCGTGACATGGGACCTCCCTGAGGTTTCGGCGGGCGGTGGTCGCCGGTGCGGCGCCGCGTGCTCATGCGTGCTGGACCTCGGATTCGAAGCGGTCGGGGCGGAAGGGGGCGAGGTCCAGCGACGGCTCTTCCCCTGTCAGGGCCTGGGCGAGCAGCAGTCCCGTGGCCGGTGCCAGCCCGATCCCCGCGCCCTCATGTCCGCAGGCGTGGTGGAGGCCGGGGACGCGGGGGTCGGCTCCGATTGCCGGGAGGTGGTCGGGCAGATAGGGCCGGAATCCGTGGTAGACGCGCAGAACGGAGACCTGGGCCAGGACGGGGAAGAGGGTTACCGCGCTGTCAGCCATACGCTGCAGGGCCTCGGTGGACAGGGTCCTGTCGAAGCCGGTGCGCTCCCGGCTGGATCCGATCAGTACGGGGCCGGCCGGGGTGCCCTCGACCACGGGGGAGGTCTGGAGAGAGGCGGAGTCGCTGGCGACGTCGGCGACGTAGGCGGCGGCGTAGACCTTGTGTCGCACCACGCGGGGCAGGGGCTCGGTCACCAGGACGAAGCCCTTGCGCGGCATGACCGGCAGGGTCGTCCCGGCCAGGGCGGCGATCTGCGCTGACCAGGTGCCGGCGGCGTTGACCACCACCGGGGCCTTCAGCTCGCGGTGGGGGGTGCGCACGCCGTCGATCCGCCCTGCGGGGGTTACCAGCACCTCCGTGACCGCCTCGCGCAGATGGAGGGTGGCACCCGCACTCTGGGCGGCGCGCAGCAGGCGGGACGCGGCAAGGGCGGGCTGCACCTGGGCGTCCTGGGGGTAGTGGACGGCCCCGGCCAGTCCGGGGGCCAGGTGCGGCTCGAGGTCCGGCAGCTGGTCGGCGGGCACCTCCCGGGCCACGACACCGGCTGCGGCCTGCCCGGCGGCCATGCGGCGCAGCGCGGACCACTCGGTGTCGTCCGCGGCCACCACGACTCCGCCCTTGGCCTCGTATTCGATCCCTTCGGGCAGCTGGGCGGCCAGGTCGCGCCACAGGCTCGCGGAGAGCTGGGCGAGATCGAGTTCGGGGCCTGGGGGTTTGTCCGAGACCAGCAGGTTCCCCTCCCCTGCCCCCGTCGTACCACCGGCCGGACTGCCGCGGTCGACGACGGCGACGGCAAGTCCGGCGCGGGTGGCGTAGTAGGCGCACGCGGCACCGACGACTCCCGCGCCGATGACGACGGCATCGACGGTCTGTCTCATGAGCACCACAGTAATATGTCACATGCTTCTGCGGTAGCCCAGAAGGCGCCACTTTCCCTTCGATAAGGAAACTTCGGCAAGGAAACGCAGAAACCGGGGCGGGCGCGAGGGGTTCCTCGCGCCCGCCCCGGCGATCACCGGAGGGCGAAGCGGGTCGGCGCCGCCTGAGCGACTACCTGGACAGGACCGAGACCGGTCGGGTTGCACGGCGGCGGAAGGCGCCGCCCCGCCGTTCCGGCTCTGCGCCTCTTGGGCACGGCAATACTATGTCACACATTATTGATGTGCGCGGTGCTCTGCCTGAGCCCTGCGGCACAAGGCCGCGGTGCCGGGGCGGGCGGGGTTCCTTCGCCCGCCCCGGCGGTCGGTGGGGAACGGAGGGGTCAGTACTCGGTCTTGACGGTCACCCCGGAGAAGTCCTCCGTCGCGGCCAGGCTGATGTAGTTCCAGCCGGCTGCCGGATTGGTGATGGTGAGCGTCTCGCTGTTGCCCGCGCCGGTGGACCGGCTGGTGTAGGTGGTGGTGGTCGCCCAGGTGCTGTTGCTGTAGTAGAGGTCGGCGTTGCCGGTCCCGCCGGACGAGGTGATCTTCAGTTGCTGGGTGCCGGCGGGGAGGTAGATGTAGAGGTAGGCGTAGTTCCCGGCGGTCGCGGTCAGATTGCTTCGCTTGCAGTTGCGGTCGAGTTCCCGGGCGTCGCTGCCGGTGCACTCGGGAGTGGGGTCCGCACCGCCGACGGCGATGCTCTGGGTGGCTGTGCTGGTGGCGCCCTTGTTGTCGGTGACGGTCAGCTTCACGGTGTAGGTGCCCGCCGCCGTGTAGGTCTTGGAGGGGTTGGTGGCGGTGGAGGTGGTGCCGTCGCCGAAGTTCCACGAGCGTGAGGCGATGGTGCCGTCGGAGTCCGTGGAGCGGTCGGTGAAGTTCGCCGTCAGGCCGCTGACGGCGACGGTGAAGGATGCGGTGGGTGCCTGGTTGCCGGGCGGGTTGGTGGAGCCGCCGCAGTCGCCGGCCGCGCACTGCGAAAGCCAGCTGTACCAGTCGCTGTTGTAGCGTGTGCCGATGCTGCCGGTCAGGTAGGAGCGGGCCGCGTTCCAGTTGCCGGTGCGGTAGTAGCCCAGGACGGTGTCCATCTCGGCGCGGTGGGACTGGAGCATGTAGCGCACGGCGAGGTAGCCCCAGCGGTAGACGCGCGTGGAGTCGTGGCTGTAGGTGGTGTCGAACAGGGTGCTCAGCGCGTAGGTACGCTTGCCCGCCTCGGTGATGGCCGCGTCGTAGCGCAGGTTGCGGTAGGAGTAGGACACGTACTCGGCGAAGCCTTCGATCCACCAGATGGTGGGGGTGGCGACGTTGGCGTTGAAGTCGCCGTACATGTTGAAGCGGCCGTCGAGGTAGTGCGTGTATTCGTGGTTGAGGTTCCAGATCTCGAAGGCCGGACGCACCCACTCGGCCTCGTAGGCGATGAAGCGGGCCTGGTTGCCTGCGGCGGAGGGGTTGCCCTCCAGGTACATGCCGCCGTTGTTGGTGTCGATGCCCCAAGTTGCCCCGGCGTAGGTCCGATAGTCGGTGCTGCTGTCGTAGACGACCACCTCGAGGCTGGTGTTGCGGTCGCCGGCGACCGGGCCGCTGTCCTTGGCGATGCTGTGGAAGTAGGCGTCCTGGTCGGCCAGGCTGCGGCAGGTGTCCGCCAGCTGTGCCGAGGTCATCTGCTGGGCGCGGATGCGAAGACTGGCGCTGCAGGTGTGGTTGATCACCAGGACGTCGGCCATCAGGCGCTGCTGGAGGTTGCAGGTGCCGTAGTAGCTGCAGTTGGCCTTGTCGTAGCTGTCGGTCATCTCGGCGATGCCGACCCACAGCGGGGCGGTGGTCCCCTTGATGGAGCTCTGGTTCAGCAGCCCGGCCGCCTGCGGTCGGACCGTGTTCTGCATCGAGGTGTGCTGCAGGAATCGGGCGTGCTCTCGCCCGGCGTTGGAAGCCAGGTAGCTCTGGTCGGTGCCCAGGAGGTTCTTGTGGGAGGAGGCGAAGTTGTGCAGTGTGTCCAGGATGCTGCGGTCAGAGGACACCGCGGCGACGAAGGCGGGCACCTGGTGGCCGCGGAAGAGGACGGTGTAGACGTTGTTGACCGCGGTGAGCATCCACCAGGAGGAGTTGTAGGTGCTGTTGTAGTCGTTCAACAGCCGCTTGACGACGTGCAGGTAGCGGGCGTTCTCCTCGGCGCTGTCGATCAGGGTGACGGCTTCGGCGAGCACCTCGCCGTTGGCGTCGGTGACGTCCCGGGAGCGGGGGCTGGCGAAGAACGCGTCGAGTCCGGCGCGGATGGCGGTCCGCAGGCTCGGCCCGTAGGTGCCCACGGTGGCCTCGTTGTACCAGTGCACGTAGTAGCCGGCGCGCAGGTAGAGCACGAGCTGCGGCACCCCGGTGCTGCCGTTGCCGGGGTAGGAGGCGGAGCCGTCGCGCAGCGCGTAGGCGACGCTCGTCATCTGGCTCTCGCGGAAGGCGTGGTAGGCGTCGCTTCCGGTGAGGCTGAACAGAGTGTTGATGCAGTCGGTCGTGGACGCCTTGATCTGCTGCACCAGAGCACTGCCGGTGCGGCTGGTGAAGTCGCTCGTGCTGCAGCCGGGCACCGCTGCCGCCGAGGCCTTCCCCTTCTTGGAGGCCTTCTTCTCCGGGGCCGCCTGCATGGACGGTCTCTGCCGCGGCGCGGGGGAGGCGGGGTCGTCGTAGTCCCGGCGCAGCGCGTCCTTCGTCGAGGGCAGCGGGGCACGGTCCTCGACCTTCAGCGGCTTGTGACGCACGTGCTCGGGATCGTCACCCATCCCCGTCTGTGCCGACGCCTGGGGCGGTGGTACGTCCTTGGGGGCCTGCTGTTCGGTCGGCTTCTCACCTGTGCGGCTCGGGGCGGCGTGTCCCGGAGCGGTGAGCATCCCGATCCCGAGGCACAGTGCCAGGATCAGCACACTCAGCCTCGCGAGAGGGAGTCGGGCATTTTCTGTTCTCACTCGCTGCCTCCAGCGGGAGGAAGGGCCGTATGGGGGCACGGCCGGGTGGGGTCTCCACACGACGGGCCCGGAGGAGTCGCGGGGAGGCACACTCCCCCGGGTTGTCATGGGCACATCTATGAGATGTGACAGGTAATATTGCACATGTCACTTCGGGTGGGAAGAGTCCGAAGTGAAGGAATGGAAAGCGCGCCTGGAGTTCGGCGCGTCCGGCGAGGAGCCGCCGCGCTCCCTCTGCGCCGAGCGCGGCGGCCTCTGCCCGGTCAGCCGGCCAGGAGCGTGACTCCCAGAGAGGAGAGCGCGCGACTGATCGGCTCGTGGATCATGCCGCAGCCGCTGTTCGGGCCGCCGCTGAGAATGCCGTGCGCAGTGGATCCGTTGTAGACACCGCTACCGCTGTCGCCCGGCGCCACGCACGCTGTGCTCCAGGTCATCCCGGTCAGGGTGCGGCCGGGGTAGTAGACGGTGGCATTGGTGTCGGTGATCTGCCCGCAGGTGTAGCCGGTGGTGGAGCCCTGCTTGCACACGTACTGGCCCACGTAGTCGTAGTTCCAGCTCCGGATGGGCTGGGTGGTGTAGACCCACCCCCGCGGCTGCCAGAAGGCAGGATCACTGATCCGCACGGCGGCGTAGTCGCCGTAGTAGCCGAAGTGGTAGGACGCGGTGCTGCCCACACCCTGGTAGCCGTAGCTGTAGGTCGGGACCTGCCAGTAGGAGGCGGCCTCGGTGCAGTGCCCGGCGGTCAGCATGTAGTAGCTGGAACCGGCGTAAGCCATGAAGGCGCTGGTGCAGCGGGTGTTGCCGCCATAGATGGCCAGCCCCGAGCGCAGCGGCGGGTCACAGGAGTACTGCCCGCCGCAGTACAGCGGCTCGGAGGCGTGCTGGTAGGTGTCGATGACCAGTGCGTCCCCGAACTTCCGCTCGGCCCAGCGCACGGTCCGCTGCTGCTCACCCGTGAGCTTCCTCCCCTGCGGAAGGTCCAGCCGCAGCACGTTCTTCTCGGTCACCACCGCGGACTGCAGGCCGTGCTCGGCGCCCTTGTTGGCCTTGGCGATCCGCTTGCCCAGCTCTTCCGACATCTTCTGCAGTTCGCTCATGCCGCGCCGGACGACCACGGCCTCGGCCGCCGCATTCGAGGCAAGAGCGCTCACCGTCGGCACCGCCGACTTCCCCGTCACCGCGACCATCAGCTTGCCGCCTCGGTCGTGGTCCACCCACGCCCCGCCGAAACGCGCTCCCAGTCTCTTGCGCAGCTTGGTGGCGAGAGCGGCCTGCTCGTCCTGCCGCGCTATGCGCCGCTGCCCTTCCTTGGCCGGGATGCCGTAATCCTTGGCCAGCTGGGTCGCTGCGGCCTTCTGCTGGGCGTCCAGGCGCGGTTGGGCCTGGACCGCCTCACCGGCCGAAGCCGGCGGAGCCAGGAAGATCGCGGCGATGAGAGCGGCCAAAGCCGCCCACACCGCCCCCGACAACCGTAGTGAAGCACCGTGCATCGAGCACCTCCGTGTGATGGAGCGAACACCGGATGCGGTGGACACCTCACGCAGCGCGTCTATGAACATCCGGCGTCAGGAGCATGACAGGGAACAATATGGCGGGTGACATTTCACATATCAAGGGTGGTGTTCCAATCTCCGCAGATCCACTTGCTGCGCGTAGGCAAACTCCCTGGTCAGCGAGACTGGTTCTCCTACGACCCGCCTCAACAAACTGCCACATGGCTGGCGGCGAGGCTCGGCTCTTGGCCGTTGATCGTGACCAAGCAGTGGGAGAAGCAACACGTTTAGTGACCACCAGCGCCCAGGAAGGGCACGAACATGCCCGTGGAGGTACTCGTCGCACTCGCCGCCGAAGCGGAACCGTTACGGCACGAACAGCACCGGTCAAGGCCGGTGCCCAGGCATGGCAATGCGGACGCCACCCGGCCGCCCGCACCAGGGTCTGCCCGGCAGATGGTCGGCAAGCACGGTGAGTTCGGCGGCGTCGCGGCCGAGGCGCTTCATCTCGTACACGGTGAGGGTGACCCGGCAGTGCGGGTGCGGGACCTGGACTTTGACCTCGCGGGCCGTCCGCAGCGCTTCCTCGAACCGGGGGCGGGCCCGTACGCGGATGCTGATCTCTTCACTTCTCTTCACTGAAGATCTTGACCCCCGGGATGCCGTGCCCGCTGAGCGCGTCGAGCTGGGAGGGGATCTGTGCTGTGAGGTGCCTCCGGTACGTCCGTCACCGTATGGATAGCTCAGACCGGGCTGCGGGTATTACTCGCCTGCCCTGGGACCGGGATGTGCAGACGGCTCTGGGAGGGGTCCTCTCCGCGCGAGCGGAGGTGTTCCGCTGTTCACCGGCTACGACGGCGCCTCGTAGGTGTACTCCCTGTACGAGCGGGGGGTGTTTCGTCCTACGAAAACGCACTCCAAATAACCAGCACGTGCTCCCCGCGCGAGCGAGGCCGTTCGTCAATGCGCAGCTCGCATGAGAGCGCGGATTCAAACTTTCAGGGGGTCACGTTTCATTTCTCAGGCCCCACCAACACGAAGTCGTCCCGGGACAGCTCACCGCGCAGCCGCTCCTCGGCGAGGTCGGCGTAGTGCCTGGAGAGTTCGATGCCGATGAAGTGGCGGCCCTCGCGGAGGGCGGCGACGCCGGTTGAGCCGCTGCCGGTGAAGGGGTCGAGGACGGTTCCGCCCTCGGGGCAGATCTGGACGAGCTGGCGCATGACCTCGACGGGCTTCTGGGTGATGTGGACGCGGTCCTTGCGGGGCTGGGAGGCGGTGAAGAAGCCCGGCAGGTACAGGTCGCGGCTGCGGTCGACGGTGCCCTTGACGCCCCAGTAGACGTACTCGCAGTCCTGTTTGAAGCCGCCCTTGCGGGGGCGGGCGGTGGGCTTGCGCCAGGGCATCACGCCGGTCCAGGTCCAGCCGGCCATCTGCAGGGCGTCGGAGGTGGCCGGTCCTTGGCGCCAGTCGGAGAAGACCAGGGCGCTGCCGTGTTCGCGGGTGAGGCGGTAGGCCTCGGTGAGGAGTTCGGCGAGCCAGCGGATGTAGGAGCGCTGGTCGCGGTTGTCGCCGGGGAAGTCGGCCAGGTCGTGGGCGGCGTCGCTGGAGGTGTACTTGGCGCGGGGTGTGCGGCCGGTGCGTTCGGAGCTGGTGCGGCCGCCGGAGTTGTAGGGCGGATCGGTGATGACGGCGTCGATGCTGTGGTCGGCGAGGCGGGTGAGCACGGTGAGCGCGTCGCCCCGGTGCAGCGTGTAGGCCATGCGGCAGGGCTCCGTGTGGGGGTCGGGGTTGCGGGTTCCGCTTCGGATGGCGCTTTGCATCGTTGCTGACGGTGATCAGTCCGCCGGAGGGTAACCGGGGTTGTCCGGCCGTGCCCAACGAGACGGTGCCCGACGCCTTCGCCGCTGTGGCAGCTACCGCAGGGATCGTTTGGTGCGGCCGTCCTCCGTGCCTACCGTCTCGCCTTGCCGGCGGGGCGGGTGCTCCCCTCGCCCATGCCGCACCTGCCCTGCCGGGCGCCGCCCTCTCGTGTGCCCGGAGTGTGTCCGGCTTCGGGCCAGGGGCCTTCGGCGTGCTGTGGAAGGAGGTGATCCGTCATGCGCGTCGAGAGATTACGAGCGCGGCTGGCTGCCGCTCCTCGGTGATCGCCTCCTGTGCCCAGGGGGCGCCGTCTTCCGATTCCGGGTGTCTTCACCCGCGGGCTCATGGATTCACCGGCGCGGTGCCGGCGGACCTCTCACGAGACACCGGCACCGCGCCTTCTGTGTGTGCTAAGGAGTCGTCCATGCGACGTGCCCGGACACGTCTTCCTCACCGTGCGGCGAACACGGTTCAGGCCGTCGTCCCCCGTGAGGCCGCCACCGGGTGGTGGCGGTGAAGAAGACCGCTGCCGTGGTCGGCGCGGTGGCGGTCGGCCCCATGTTCCTGCTCGCTCCTGCGGTCGTGGCCGGCGCGCACGACGCCAGGGCCGTCTGCGCCGATGGGGCGCAGGCGGTGGACGCCGCCGCGGTCGCCCGCCAGGTGGAGGAGATCCTGAACGGCGGCGACGGCGGCTCGGTGTCGGTCCCGGGGCTGGAAGCCCCGGAGGAGCAGGTCCGCAACGCTCGCATCATCCAGGCGACCGGCGTGGCGATGGGGGTTCCGCCTCGCGGGCAGGTCGTCGCCCTGGCGACGGCGCTGCAGGAGTCGGGCCTGCGGAACCTCGCCTACGGCGACCGCGACTCCCTCGGCCTGTTCCAGCAGCGCCCCAGTCAGGGCTGGGGTACGGCGGAGCAGGTACGGGACCCGGTCCACGCCTCCAGGCGCTTCTACCAGGTCCTGCTGGAGGTGGACGGGTGGGAGTCGATGACCGTCACACAGGCCGCCCAGGCGGTCCAGCGTTCGGCGTACCCGGACGCGTACGCGAAGTGGGAGCCGCTGGCCACCGCGCTGCAGAGGGCCATCGCCCGGACGCTGCCCCAGGACGGTGCCGGCGGCAGCGGTGCGGGCAGGTCCGTCGCGGCCAGCGGATGCTCCGATGAGGAGATCGCCGGAGCCGGGCCGATCCCGGAGGGGAAGACGCCTGCGGGCTACGAGATCCCCCGGGACGCTCCGCGGCCGGTGCGGACGGCGATCCGCTGGGCGCTGGGCCAGCTCGGCACCCCGTACCAGTGGGGCGGTACGTGCACGGACCCGCGCGGCCCCGACCCGATGGGGCGCTGCGACTGCTCCTCGCTGATGCAGATGGCCTACAAGGCGGGCGGCGTCACGCTCTCCCGGACGACCTACACCCAGGTCAAGGAGGGCCGGGCGGTCGGTGTCGGGGGCATCAGGCCCGGCGACCTGGTCTTCACCCGGGGCACGCCCGCGCGGCCGGAGCACGTGGGGATGTACATCGGCTCCGGCTACATCGTCAACGCGCCCAGGACCGGCGAGGTGGTGCGCGTCGAGCCCCTCGCCGACTGGAAGCCGCAGATCCTCGCCGTCCGCCGCGTCGTCTGACCGGCGCCCCTACCTGTCCCTCCCCGGTTTTCCGTATGTCCTCGAGAACGATCTGGAGTTCGTCTTGCAGCTCGTCGAACACCTCCGGCACCTCGCCTACGACCCCGGTGTCAGCCCGAAGAGCGGTGGTCTTCCGGGGCTGAGCGTGCTCCGCGACGTCATCAGCAGCATCAACCTCTTCGGGATCGTCGCCGTCGTCGGCGCCCTGGCCGTCTCTCTGCTGGTGTGGGCCTGGGGCCACCACTCCGGAGGCCACCAGGCCGAGGCCAACGGCAAGAAGGGCACCGTGGTGGCCGCCTGCTGCGCGCTCGGGCTCGGCGCGGCCAACGGCATCGTGGCGTTCTTCAGCGCCCTGGGATCGAAGGTGCAGTGATGCCCGAGCCCAACACCCGTACCGCCTCGGGCGGCGCCTTCTCCACCGTGCGCCGCCGGGTCCTGCTCGGTGTCGCCGGCCTGGTGGCGCTCACCGCGCTGGCCGGCCTGTTGCTCTTCCTCGCACGTCCCGGGGACTCGTCCGCGCCGCCGGAGGCTGCCCGCCCCCGCACCACCGCCCGCCCGTCCGAAGGACCGGCCACCAGGCAGCCGCACACCCAGCACCGGGCGCCGTTCCCGGCTCCGCCCCGGACGGACGATCCGGTGGTCTTCGCCGAGGCGGCCGCGGAGGTGCTGTGGTCCTACGACACCCGCGCCCGCACCCATCGCGAACACCTCGCGGGGCTGCGGGAGTGGATGACGGACGAGAAGGAGTACGCCGACTGGGAGTCGGTCTCCGCCCAGGTGCCCGACCCGGCGCTGTGGTCCCGGATGCGGGCCAACCACCAGCGGGCGACCGCCGAGGTCCTCGAGGCCCACTTCCCGCAGGCCTTCGAGGAGGCCCTGGCCGACGACCCCGGCGCGATCACCAGCGCGTACGTCTACGCGGTCACCGTCACCGGCAGGCAGGCCATCACCTGGACCGACTCCGGCGCGGGCGCCGAACCGCGGGCCGTAACACTCGCCGTCCAGTGCCGCCCGGAACGGCAGTGCGCGCTGGCCGGGGTCGTCCCCCGCGTCAGCCCCTGATCTCACGCACCGCAGCACGGACGCAGAAGGGAGGTGCTCCGAGTGGACATCTGCGACGTCCCGCTGATGGACAAGGTCTGCGGCGCGGTCGACTTCGTCTCGGACCCCGGCGGCAGCATCACCGACGGCATCGGCGCCTGGATGGCCAAGTCCATGGGCGAGTTGGCCGCCTCCGCGGCCGACCTGGCGGTCAAGGCGGTGGACTCCACGACCCGCGTCGACCTGAACGCTGCCTGGTTCCGCGACAACTACGAGCTGCTGCTGCCGATCGGGCTGGTGCTGACCGTGGGCACGTTCGTACTGCAGCTGACCCGCGCCGCCTGGCGGCGGGACGAACGGGCTCTGGCGCAGGCGGCGATCGGCACCATGACCGGCGTCTTCTTCGCCTTCAGCGCCATCGCGCTGACCACCGTGGCCCTGACCGTGGTCGATGCGCTGTCCGCCGGGCTGTTCAAGGCGGCGAACAGCTCGGTGGACGACGCGATCCGCCGGGTGGTCAAGGTCAGCCACTACGGCGCCATGTACCCGATGGGCTGGATGGTGCCCACCCTGGTGGCCCTGGGCGCCGCCGTGGGCACGTTCATGTACTGGGCGGTGATGGTCGCCCGCAAGGTCGGCATCCTCATCCTGGTCACCCTGGCGGTGTTCGCGGGAGCCGGTGGCGGCTGGGAGGTCGCCAAGCGGTGGCGGCGCGGCTGGATCGAGGCCACCGCCACCCTGGTGGTGAGCAAGCTGCTGATGACGATCGTGTTCCTCACCGGCGTCTCGGCCATGGGCAAGGCCCCCGCCGGCGGCGGGGTCGCCGCGCTGTCGGACGCGATGGCCGGCATCGTCGTCCTCGCCCTGGTGCTGCTGTGCCCATACGCGACGTACAAGTTCGTGCACTGGTCCGCCGACGGGAGCGGCAACGACGAGCTGCACCGCGCCGGTGCGGCCGGGATGTCGGTCGCGGCCGGCGCCGCCAGGACCGCGGGGTCGCTGGCGGTGCAGGCGAGCACCGGCGTCCCGGCGCCGCAGGGCCCGTCCTCTGTGCCCGGGATGGGCAAGGGCGGTGTCGCCTCCGGCATCGACCCCGCGGGCAGCACTCCCGACCCGCTCGACTCCCTCCCGTCGGGGAAGCGGACCACCTTCCGCTACGGCGAGGACCCCGGTGCCGCGGGCGACAAGGGCAGGGCCCTGATCCGGCGGCCCCGTACCGACGGCGACCGCGACCAGCCCCTCATCCGCCGCCCCGGACAGGGCGACCAGGCCACGGGGACGTCCTCGGCGGCGGGCCCGGCCGGACCGGCTTCTCAGGGGGCGCCGTCCGTGCCTTCCGTCCCGGGGACGCTGTACGGCCCTGCGGCACCGTCCGAGTCGGGCCCGGCGTCATCACCGCCTTCGCCGGGCGCTCCCGCTCCGGAGGGTTCGGCCACGCCGCGGCGCTGGGTCTATCCCCAGGACCGGCCTTCGGACACGGGCTCCGGTTCCTGAACGCTCCCGAAAGGGGCGGGCCGCGGTCTTCCGCGCCGCAGTCCGCGGCCCGCTCCTCCCGCTCTTCATACATCGTGAGGACGGCTTCCCATGCACACCGACGCACCAGCCACGATCAGGTTCCCCCACCGCTCCCACCGCGGAGTCCTGCTCGGCCTGACAGCTCCGCAACTCCTCGTCACCGCCCTCGCCGGTCTCCTCCTACTCGCCGCGGTCCTCGCCTCGGGCATCGTCGGCGCGCTGAAACTCCTGCCGCTGTGGGCCGCTTTCCTGGCGGTGATCTTCGTCCGCCACCAGGGCCGCTCCCTCGCCGACTGGGCGCCCGTCGCGATCCGCTACGCCCTGCGCCGCATGCGCGGCCAGCTGCTCTGGCTCACTCGGCCCTCCACCAGGCCGCGCCGCGAGGGACTGCTCCACCTGCCGGGCACCGCCGCCTCGCTGCGGGTGGCGACCTCCCCCGACGGGCGGCTGAGCGCGGTGCACGACCCGCACCACGGCACCCTGACCGCCGTGGCCAGGGTCTCCTCCCGCGCCTTCGCCCTGCTGGATGCGGGGACGCAGAACGCCAACGTCGCAGGCTGGGGCCGGGTGCTGGCGGCACTGGCTCGCACCGGCCAGGTCGCCCGGGTGCAGGTGCTGGAGCGCACCGTCCCCGATTCCGGCGACGCCCTCAACCGCTACTGGAGCCGGTACGGACAGCCCGGGACGCCGGTGGCGGGGCAGGTCTACGGCGAGCTGATCGCCGCCGCCGGACCGGCCGCCGCACCGCACGAGGCGTACGTGGCCGTCGCCCTGGACACCCGGGCAGCCCGGCGGACGATCAACCAGGCCGGCGGCGGGCTGGCCGGGGCCTTCACCGTCCTGGCCCAGCTCACCGCCGTCTTCGACCAGGCCGCCCACACCGCCGGGCTCGCCCCGTCCGGCTGGCTGACCGCGCGCGAGATCGCCGCCGTGGTCCGCACCGCCTACGACCCTGCGGCGCTGTCCGCCCTGGACCGCTGGTCACCGGGCATCCGGCCGCAGGCGGATCCCGCCGCCGCGGGCCCGGTGGTGCTGGTGGAGAAGGCCGACCGGATCGAGACCGACTCCGCGCACCACACCACGTACTGGATCGAGAACTGGCCCCGCACCGAGACCTCCCCCGGCTTCCTGCACCAGGTGCTGTTCACCTCCGGGGTACGCCGCTCGCTGTCCCTGACCTACGAGCCCAAGGACCTGCACGCGGCACTGCGGGACGTGCGGCGCCGCAAGGCCACGGTGATCGCGGACGCGGCCGAGCGGCAGCGCCGGGGACAGGTCGACTCCGAGGAGGACTCGGTGGAGTACGCCGACATCAAGGACCGCGAGCGCCAGCTCATCGCCGGTCACGCCGACGTCGCCCTGACCGGGCTGCTGACGGTCTCCGCCGACTCCGAGGAGGAGCTGCGCACCGCGTGCGCCGCCGTCGAGACCGCGGCCGTCTCCGCCCTGATCGACCTGCGGCAGCTCACCTGGCAGCAGGCCGAGGCGTTCACCAGCGCCGCCCTCCCCCTCGCCCGCCCGTGACGCACCGCCCTCCGGCACTCCCATGAAGACCACCGCCATGCCGATCCCGCCGCCCCTGCCCGAACCCGCCGAGGGCTTCGTACCGCTGGCCACCGCCGCACTGGAGCTCCACCTCGCGCTCAACCTGCCCGGCGACAGCGCCGCCGCCGACCGCGCCGAGCTGGACGCCCTCCACGCCCATCTGGTCTCCCTCCACCGACTGCTGGACGCCCACACCATCCGCACCGGTCCGGTCGCCGCAGCCGAGGCGGACCACCTGCGGGCGGTGCGCACCCGGCTGTGGCAGGCCGCCGAGCATCTCCACGCCGCCTTCCACACCGCCCCGCGCCCCACGACCTGCCGACCGCCCGGGGCGGAGGCACACCGCCCCGGCCTGCGGGAAGGCCCGCCGTGGTCGGCCGTGTGCCGGCGACACCTGCGCACCGCGCTGCGGGTGCGGCGCCAGACCCCGGCCGACCTGCGCGACCCGTTCACCGGCCTCGTCCGCCACTGACCGTCCGTCCTTCCCGGAGGACACCGCCATGCCCCGCATCCGCGCCACCGCCAGCCGACTGTTCGTTCCCCACCAGGCTGACCGCGCCCAAGTCCGCGCGAGCCGCGAGCAGTTCGCCGCCGCCCGCAGCAAGGCCCGCGGCGCCGTACCCTCCCGGCCCCGCCCCTCCGGCAAGGGCGCCGATCCGGAACTGCGCGCCGTCTACCCGGCCGCCGGACGGCCCGGACCGGCCTCCGCGCGCGGCGGCCGACTCAAGCTGCCCGCCCACCGGATGACCACCGCGACCGCCGCCGGCGCCTACCCCTTCCTCGCCGAGGGCGGGCTGGGTGCCGAGGGCCTCTACATCGGCCGCGACGTCCACGCCGAGGCCGCCTTCTGCTACGACCCCTTCGTCCTGTACGGGCGCCTGGAGGGCTTCACCAACCCCAACATCCTGCTCGCCGGGGTCATCGGCATGGGCAAGAGCGCCCTGGCCAAGTCGCTCGCCCTGCGGGCCGTCGCCCACGGCTACCGCGTCTACGTCCCCTGCGACCCCAAGGGCGAGTGGACGGCTGTCTCCTCCACCCTGGGCGGCCGCACCATCGCCGTCGGCCCTGGACTGCCCGGCAGGCTCAACCCCCTCGACGCCCCGGCCCGGCCGCACGGCGCCGACGAGGGCGACTGGGCGGGCGAGGTCCGCAAACGCCGCCTGCTGCTGCTCGCCTCCCTGGCCCGCACCGTTCTCAAGCGGGACCTGCGGCCGATGGAGCACACCGCGCTGGACGTGGCCCTGGACCAGGTCGTCGCCCACACCGCCCGTACCGGCCGCACTCCCGTGCTTGGCGACATCGCCGCCGTACTGGCCGACCCCGACTACCTCGCCCGGGTCGCCGGGCCCACTGGGGGTCACCTGGCCGGCGCTGCCCAGGACCTCGCCCACGCCCTGCGGCGCCTGATCGCCGGCGACCTGGCCGGGATGTTCGACGCCCCCTCCACCGTGGTGTTCGACCCGGCCGCGCCCATGCTGACCATCGACCTGTCCCGGCTCGGCGGCTCTGGCGACGACACCGCCCTGGTTCTGGCCATGACCTGCGCCAGCGCCTGGATGGAGTCGGCCCTTGCCGACCCCGCCGGCGGCAGGCGCTGGGTGATCTACGACGAGGCCTGGCGCGTGATGCGCCACGTCGCCCTGCTGGAGCGCATGCAGTCCCAGTGGAAGCTCAGCCGCGGGCTGGGCATCGCCAACATGATGGTCGTCCACCGCCTGTCCGACCTGCTCACCGCAGGCGACGCCGGCTCCCGCAGCCGCGCCCTGGCCGAGGGCCTGCTGACCGACTGCTCCACCCGCATCGTCTACCGCCAGGAACCCGACCAGCTCACCGCCGCCGCCTCCCTCCTGGGGCTGACCGGGGTCGAGACCCAGGCCGTCGGCGCCCTGGTCAAAGGCCGGGGTCTGTGGAAGGTCGCGGGCCGCTCCTTCATCACCCAGCACCTCCTCCACCCCACCGAGCGAGACCTGTTCGACACCGACGCCCGCATGCAAGCTTGATCTCCTGGTGCCGCCCGGCCTCCGTGCTGTGCTGGTCAACGCCTGGGAGGCCGCCGGGGCCGGTACAGAACATCCAGTCCCAGGACTGGTGAACTTGCATGGTGAGGTAGCGCGAGTTTGCGGCCGATGCCAGCGCTTCATGGCACCGGGTGATCTCTCGGAGACGCCCATCGGCGGTCTGGCATGTCGCGCGGTGAGCGTTGCGAGGATGCGGGCCGCGGAGGCTATCGAATCGCATGTCCGGGAATTCTTCGAAGGGCATCCCATGGAGGTCGTCGAGTACGACCTCGGGCCAGGACGGCGAGAGGTGCTGTCCGACCTGCGAGTTCTCGTCGTGGGTCCCGGCCCGCGCAGCGACTGCTGGGCCTACGTAACGGCCGGTTGCTGGTCCGCGGTGGAGCAGGGCGGCCACGGGCTTGAGTTCGTCATGACGACCCATGTCCGCGACCAGCGGTTCGTCGAACTCATGGCGATGATCGCGTACTACCACTGCGGTGGGTATCGGCTTGGTCCGGGACACAGCATGCCGATCGGTGAACCGTGGGTACCGGGTTCGGCCTGCGATCACCTGTTGATCAGCCTGCCCTATCTGCACGGCCCTGGCCTTGAGCGCTGTCCGTTGCCCGCTGGACACGCTCGCATCCTGTGGGTCTTGCCGGTAACAGCGGCCGAGATCGAGTACCGCCGACATCACGGCCATGAGGCGCTGGAGCAGATCCTCGACGAGGTAGGGATCGTTCCCACCGCCCCCTTCAGGACATCGGTCGTGTGAGTTGTCGTCCGGCCGCCCCGGAGTCATGGGGCTCGGTCCCCGCCGACGTATCGGCTCCAGGTTCCATCGGCTTCGACAACCAGGCAGGTGGCTGTCTTGTCGTGGCAACTGAGCGCCTTCGTGACGGCGGGAGTGGAGATCGTCACCGACAACCCGGACTCCGTCCCCTGCCGGCGCGTGATGACGGCCGCCCACGACGTCAAGGGATACGCCCGCCGCGTTCCGTGACCTCCGTCGATACCTCGTGGAAGGGAAGACCCCAGGTGGAAACGTCCGAGCTCGCCGAGCTGCGCACCATGTTCATCTTCACCCCGCCGCAGGGCAGCACCTGGAACCTGGTACTGGCGGACTTCGCGGCTCGTCTGCGTGAGCGCACCCCGGACGAGTTCGTCCGCATCGACGAGAACCCCCAGGGGCCGGGCGCCCGCGGCCCGTCCATGAGCTTCGGCTTCACCCTCCAGGACGGAGCCGTCGAGGGATTCGTCCTGACGGTCCCGGAAGGCGCAACCGTCACCGGCGTGACGGCCCGGGAGGCGGCGGAGTTCGCGATGTGGCTCCGCAACCACGTCGTACCGAACGGTGCACCCATGATGGTCAACACCGAGTGGGGAGTGGAGGACGACTTCCCCGAGGCCCTGGTACCGGACGTACCGCGCCCCAGCCTCGTCGCGGCCCTCCTGTCACACCTTGAGGAGAGGCTCGACTGACCAGCCGCAGCGGGCAGTTCGCCCAGTAGGTCCCCGGCGAACGAGGCGCCGTGATGGTCAACGTCTTGACCAGGGGACAGACCTACCGGGTGGACGGCACGCTCATCCTCATCGAGGCGGACCAGCAAGTAGGTATGCCCGGAGACATGTATGCCGCAACAGTCGACCGAGCCAGCCGCGGAGTCGGCTCCGTAGCCTCGGCGCGACCCCGGCGGCGGGGCAGGTGACGGTTCAAGGCTCCGGCGCTACTGCACCTGCCACGCAGCCCGCAAGGACCTTCTCGTGCCCCGGCCACCCCGGGCTCATCGACTGCTACCGGAAAACCTGCGGTCCAGCCAAATCCCCTGACTTCCGGATCCTGCTCCTGCCCGGTCGTTTTCGCCCCGGGGATCGGGCGCCACCCCTTGCCCGGGCGGTTCTTTCCAGGAGCAGCCTCCATGAGCAGCCCGCACGTCACGGTTCGCCACCATGACGAGTTCGGCGTCGTGGCATGGAACGTGCGCGACCACCACCTCGTCGACCACATGCTGCGTCTGGTCGGGTTCGAGCCCGTTCCCGGCCAGGCCCTGTATGCGCTCACCGAGCCGGACCGTGATCCGACCAGGCGCGCACGGCAGGCGATCGGTTCTCTCCGAGCGGCTCGCCTCACCGTCGTCGCAGATGCCGCCTACGACATCACCCCATCTCGTCGGCTCCCCTCCGGTCGCGGTCTTCTCGACCGCCGTGACCGGATCGCGTCGCAGACCACCGGCCACGGCAGTCCGGTCACCGGAGAACCGTCACCGTCAGGCCACGCCGGTGCCGGTGCCGGCGATCGGGCGCCGGCCGCGGACACCGGCCCGGACGTGGCTTTCGGTGTGCACCCCTCGCTGGGAGTCGTCGCCGCCGTCACCGACGGCCGCACGGCGGGCGAGCGGATCCTGCGGGAGCAGGGTTTCCGGTACCAGCCCCGACTGGATGTCTACACGCTGCCGGACACCTCCAGGTACCGCGAGGCCGTGCAGAAGGTCGCCCGGACGAGTGCGGCGCTGCAGCGGGCCGGTCTGACCGTCGCCGCTCAGCCGCACCTGGCCGCGTCCGTGGTCTCCGTACGCGTCCCCTCCCGTGCCGCTTCCGCGCGGGCCGAAGGCTTCGCGCTCGGCGGTGGTCCCGCCCGTACCTCCCAAGTGAGGACGGCGCAGACGGCCGCCGCTTCCCGGGCCGCAGCCGCCGAACCGCGTCCCACCCGGGGCCCCTCCCGCTGATCGTTCCTTCCGAGAGGAGTCATGCCTTCGATGGCCGTGAAGAGGATCTGGACCATCGACCACGCCTGCGGACACCGGGCCGACAGGGACCTGTCCGACCGGCCCGCCGATCGCCGGGCCGGATACGCCCGGTGGCTCGCCGAGCGCGACTGCACCTCCTGCTGGAAGACCTCCCGCACCGAGGACGCCGAAGCCAGAGCCGCCTGGGTGGAGGCCAAACGAACAGAGGAGCTGGCCGAGGCCGAAGCATGGGCCGCGCAGTACCGGATGCCTCCGTTGGAGGGCACCGACCGCCTCGTTCCCTGGGGTGTCCGCTGCCGCCACCGGCTCATGACCGCCGCATACACGGCCCTGGTCGTCGAAGGCGAGACCGGCGAAGCGGCCTGGGAGCGCATCGAGGACGCCGCCCGGACCGTCACCCGCGCCGGGTGGTGGGTCGATCAGCGCGACACCGATCCCGAGGACCTGCCCGAGTTGCTGGAGGCCGCCACCGAAGCCGACCGCCCGACCGAGAACCCCTATGTCTGATCCGCTCCCCGCCGAGGTCTCCATGCGCACATCCGACGGCAGCCGCACCCCTCCTTCCTCGCGGGCTCCCGGCATCGTCATCGCCCGGCACCCCGAGATCGGCGTCACCGCCGAGGACGGTGGCAAGCCGGCCGCCGCCCTGCTGCGGCACGCGGGCTTCATTCCGCAGCCCTCGCCCGGGCAGCAGTGGCACCGGCTCCCCTACGACTACGACCTCGGGGAGCCGGCCGGGAACGAAACGGCCGACCACGCCCCGGCGCTCGCAATGAGGGCCACGTGATGGCCGCCGCCGGAAGAGCTCACCGTGCCGACCCCGCCACCGCCCCTGCCCGCTCCCGGAGTCCGCCGTGCCGTCTCCACGCACCCGTACGCCCTCCCCCACCACCGGTACCGACCTGCTGCTCTACCCCCTGCTCGGGCTCGCCGCCGCCGGGATGACCGGCGGCTCCCTGGCCTGGCTGACCGGCAACCTCACCAGCCTCCTCACCGGTCATGATCGGTGGGCCGCCTACCAGCCCGTCGAAGCGCTGTTCCACCCCGAGCGGCTGTGGCCCCACCTGTCGCCCACCGCAGTACTCGTCGGTGCACGCGCCGCCCCCGCCCTGGTCACCACCGTCGCCCTCGCCGCCGGGCTGCTCCTGTGGCTGCGGCTGCGCGCCCCGCGGAACGGATTGGCAGGTCCGCGGGATCTGGCGGCGCTGCTGCCCGAGCAGAGCGCGGCCAAGGCCGTCGATCTGCGTCCCGGCCTGTCGGGCCGCAGGCCGAGGGACGTACATCCGGACGACCGCGGTGTCCTGCTCGGCACCCTCACGCCGGGCCGGGCCGAGGTGCGGTCCTCCTGGGAGGACGTCCTGCTGGCGATCATGGCCCCTCGCTCGGGCAAGACCTCCTGCCTGGCGGTCCCCGCCATCCTCCGGGCCCCCGGTCCGGTGCTGCTGACCTCCAACAAGGCCGCTCGGGACGCCTACACCGCCACCGTCGGCGCCCGCGCCGAGGCCGGACGGGTCTGGACGCTGGATCCGCAGCAGATCGCCCACGCCCCGCGCGAGATGTGGTGGGACATCCTCGCCGACGCCCGCGATCTGCCCGGGGCCCGGCGTCTGGCCGGCCACTTCGTGTCGGCCTCGGTGGATGACTCCTCGCAGGGCGATTTCTGGTCCACCGCCGCCGCCAACACCCTCACCGCTCTGTTCCTGGCCGCGGCCCGCAGCGGGCGTCCGATCACCGACGTGCTGGTCTGGCTGGCCTCTCCTGCCGACCGCACTCCGGTCGATCTGCTGCAGGACGCCGGGCTGGAGGCGGTCGCCGCCCAACTCCAGGGCACCGTCGCCGGCGCGGTGGAGACCCGGGACGGCATCTTCGAGACCGCCCGCCAGTACGCGGCCTGCCTGCTCGACCCGGAGGTCGCCGCCTGGGTCACCCCCACCGATGAGCTACCCGAGTTCAGGCCGCAGGAGTTCGTCACCGGCCGCGACACGCTGTTCCTGCTGTCCAAGGACGGCGGCGGCTCCGCCTCAGCCATCATCGCCGCCGCGGCGGACGCGGTGATGCGCGCGGCCGTCGTCCAGGCCGAGCGCGACGGCGGGCGGCTGGACCCGCCGCTGCTGGCAATCCTGGACGAGGCCGCGAACGTCTGCAAGATCAGCGACCTGCCCGACCTGTACTCCCACCTCGGCTCCCGTGGCGTCATCCCGATCACGATCCTGCAGTCCTACCGACAGGGCGTACGGGTGTGGGGCGAGGCGGGCATGGACGCCCTGTGGTCGGCGGCCACGATCAAGCTGATCGGTTCCGGCATCGACGACGCGGACTTCGCCGACAAGCTCTCCCGCCTCGTCGGCGACCACGACGTGCCCACGGTCTCGAAGACCACGGGCGAGTCCGGCGGATCGACCTCCGTCTCCCTGCGGCAGGAGCGCGTGCTCCCGGCCGACGCCATCCGCGCTCTGCCCAAGGGCTCGGCTCTGCTGCTCGCCACCGGTGTCCGGCCCGCCCTGCTGAAGCTCAGGCCCTGGTACAAGGAGCCGGGCGCCGAGGCACTGGGCAGTGCCTCGGCCAGGGCGGCCGCGGCGATCACCGAGCGCGCCTTGGCCAAGGCCGCCGCCCTTCCCTCCGATGCCGGATCCGGTCGGGCCTCCCCTTCGCCGACCGCTCTTGGCCGGGCGTCCGCAGCCCAGGACCCCGGATACGAGGTCCGCCGGTGAGGCCACTGGTGGAGGCCGAGCAGGCGGTGCTCGGCGCGGTGCTCCTCGACCCCGGCCAGCTTCCGCGCCTCGCCGGCTGGCTGGCTCCGGCACACTTTTCCCGGCCCGTCCACGCTGCCCTGTACGCGGCGATGCTCAAACTCCGCGCCGACAGGCACCCCGCGGCACACGCGGGCGCCGACGAGGTGCCGCTGTCCTGGGTCACCGACACCGTCGCCGAGGCGAGCCGCCATGTGCGGGGGCTGACCGCGGCGTACCCGCACACCCTCGTCGCCGCATGCCCGCGTCCCGGCCACGCCCCGGCCTACGGCCGGATGGTGCTGGAGGGCGCCATCCACCGCAGCGTCGCGGAGCACGCCGTCCGTCTGCACCAGGCAGCCCGCGCCGATGCGGTCCGAGGCGAGGCGGAGGAGAGCCTGCACTGTGCCCGCAGGCTCACCGGCGTACTCACGGACCTCGGTCGCCGGTGGGGTGGTGTCGAACCACGTGCCACCGCTCCGCGAGGGCCCTCGCCAGCTGCTCCGCAGCCCTCCCTTCCGCCGGACGAGCGGGTGGTCGCCGACGAGCGGCACCTGCTCGGTGTGCTGGTCGAGCGTCCCGCACGGCTGGACCAGGTCGTTGCCTGGCTCCGGCCGGAGGACTTCGCCGTTCCCGCTCACGCCCTGCTCTACCGGTGCGTGGCGGCGCTCCACCACCGCGGCGAACCCGTGGACCACCTCACCGTGCTGTGGGAAGCGCAGCACCGCGGCCTTCTCGCCGACGGCACTGTGACGGCCGAGCAGGTCAGGGACGTCTGCGGCAGCGCGGCAGCCGGCTCCGCCGAGTACCTGGCGCAGCAGGTCGCGCGTGCCTCCGTGCTGCGGACCGCCGCCGCCTCCGCCCGGGCCGTGCAGGAGCTGGCGGACGACGAGTCCCTCTCCCCCGGCCGCCTCATCGGCTATGCCCTCCACGCCCTGGAACCGCTGGCGGAGGCCGTGCGCCGCTGGCGGCAGGCCACCGGCTCCCCTGAACCGCCCGTCGCCGCCCGACCTTTCCCCGACCGCATCGCCGCCGCCCGCACCCGCAGCCGGCTCTCGCCGCCGAATCGGGCCGTCCGTCCACCCGCCGCGGCAGCCCGCACGGTGACTCATGCCTGTCCATCCCATCGGAGCCGCCCATGAGCGATCGACTCGATGACGGCGCTGAGCCCCTGCACGCCCTGGACGACGAGGCGAAAGCTCCACGCAGGCGCCTTCCGGTCTCCCTGCTTCCCGGCCGCTTGCCCGACCTGTCCTTCGTCGGCGCCCTCTCCTCTGCCGTCGTCTCCGCCGGCTTCCGCCTCCCAGCCCGGCCGACGGCCTCGCCACCTGGGCGAGTCGGCGAGACGTGACCGGCCACCCCGAACCCGCAGCCACCGCGGGCCCTCACCCTGATCTGCCCGCCAGACGACCGGCCCCTCTTCTCCACCTGCCGCCCAACCCGCGATCACCTTCTCGGAGTTGCTCGTGACCAGCCTGACCGCCGAGGACGCCGAAGCCCTGTACGAAATGGCCCTGCGCTTCGACACCGAGCGGAAGCACCTCTCCTTTCCCGAACACCACGGCCGTCTGCCGAACCTCGTCGAGGTCTCCCAGCGCCTGAGCGGCCTCGGTGAGTTGCTGACCGAGGTGTCGGACGAGGTGCTGTTCCGTGCGACCGCTCCCGAGCAGACCGAATCCCAACGCCAGACCGTCGGCGTGTTCACTGCAGCTGCTGCACACGTCAGGCAGGCCATACGCCTGGTCTCCGACGCCCACTACCACCTGGCCGTCCCGCAGGGAACGGTCGGCGGGCCCGATGCCCCCGACCGCGCTGAGAGCGCCACCGTTGCCGGTGAACGGCTGGACGAAGCGCGCCTGGCCATACTCACGGGCGGCTTCCTTCTCCACAGGGCCGCAGAGCAGCAGAGCCTCCTGTCCTCCCGCGCCGCGCGCAGCCGGTCTGCGCTGCCCGGCCTTCCCCGCAGCAGTGGACAGGCATCTGCCGCCCGTCCAGCGCACAGCCCTGCGCCGGCGTCCTCTCCCGCTTCTCGGCACAGGCGGTGATCGCGTACGAAGTGCCTTCCGGAGATCCGCGCACCAAACGCGGCAGCGTTCTGGCCCGGCACCGAAGGACCGACCTCCAACACCACCCGGTCCCCGCGTGTGCCGTGGCCGGTGCCCGCCAGGAGAGGGCGTGCCCTGGTCGTCCCGACTCGGAGGCGGCGCACCTCCAACCTCTCCTTCCCTCCGCCTCATCGGCGAGGCACGAGGTATCCGCCAGACGCTGTCACATCGGGATGGCACAGTGGCCCCTCATGGACATCGACGAGTTCTGGCAGGTCATCGAGGCAGCCCGGACGAGCACCGCTCCTACCCACAAGGCGCTGGCGGACCTGCTGGCCGCGCGCCCCGCCGAGGAGATCCTGGCCTTCCAGGAGCGCTTCGACGTGGTGCACGGAGCCGTGGACCGCTGGGACCTGTGGGCAGCCGCCTACCTCATCGGTGGCGGCTGCTCGGACGACGGCTTCATCGACTTCCGTGCCGGCCTGATCGCTCAGGGCCGTGCCTGGTACCAGAGAGCAGCTCTCCACCCCGACGATCTCGCCGACCACCCCACCGTGCGCCTCGCCGGCCCGGGCCCAGGTGAAGAACTCTTCTACGAAGAGATCAATTACGCGGCCGCCGCAGCCTTCGCCCGCCACACCGGAGACCGCGACGCCTTCTACACCGAGCTGGCCCGCCGAGAGACCGCGCCGTCCCAGGAGGAGCCGGAGCACGACATGGGAGAGGACTTCGACTTCGACGACCCGGCCCGGATGCGGCAACGTCTGCCCCGGCTCGCAGCCTTGTACCTAGACGACGAAACGCACCGAACTCGCCGGCTTTGACCGGTCAGATGGGGAAGAGCTCAGTACCTCAGACCGCCGAGCCCCCGCCATCCTCTGCTTTGAGTTTCCCCCTCACCTTCTCGGTGGCCGTGCAACGGGGCACCCGGCACCGGACCTGTGGCCCCTTCGCGGTATCCCGCGACGGCCCTCCACCGACACCGGGGCACGGCAGCGGTCACATGACCGGTGGTTCGGCCAGGAGCACGACGCGGTCGGCTTCGGCGTCGAACCCGAGTACCGGGTGGCCGTAGTCACCCTCCGGGTCCATCAGCACCGGCTTGCCCAGCCGCCGCCCTATCGCCCGGAGAAGGCCGCAGAACACATCCAGCCGTTCCTGCCCCTGAAGCTCGCGCAGATCCACATCGAAGTCGATCTCCTCTGTCGTGCGAAAGCGGAAGATCGCCAGCACCTCGTCCGACGGCCAGACCCGCAGCTCGGGGCACTCTGCTTCAGCCGGACGGGACAGCACCACCGCGGCCCGGGGTGGCGGCAGCACCGCCTCGCCTTCGGAGTACCGGCACCTCCAGCCGCTCTCGCCGATGGGATCGAGGACCGCCTGCCAGTCCTCCACCGAGGCATCCGGCACACGTACGTCCGGCAGCGTCCCCATCACGCCTGGGTCGAAGAAGTACGCGACGTCAGCCCACAGCAACTCAGACATCCCGCCATGCTGTCCGCCGTCCCTCCCCGCCGCAGCCCGATTTCCTCGGCGGACCCGGCAGGACGCCTCTGCCTTGAGCTTCAAGAGGGCCCGGCAGGTGCGGAAGGACCGCCCCAGTGGAGGTCCGCACCGCGCGTCGGCCCACGGCCTCGGCCTACCGCCTTCGGCAGACGCCTACTCATCGGGCGCAGAGGGATCCAGTCCCGGGCACTTCCTGCTCGTGTGGTCGCCCCGGTGGCGCATCCACACCACGACATCGCATACCCGCAGCGCACTCACTGTGTCCGGCACCCCGGCCGCCGTCCGCAGCTCCAACAGGCGGCGGTGTATGGCTCGGTCCTCCGCGCGCAGGGCGACACGCAGGTCGTGCCAGAAGCGGGATGGAGACCCCAGCGCGCAGCGCACCACCTGGTCGTAGACCGGCAGCGATCGGGGGCGTTTGCGGGCCAGGAGCTTGCTGGCGGTCACCCAACCGACCTTCGGCTGGGTGACCAGGAGATGCCAGGCCCGGTCCGCCGGGGACCCCTTCCCGATGCGGGCCGGCTCGGCGTCGACGAGGTCGAGGCCGGTCGGGATCTGCCGGAGAAAGTCCTCGATCTGCTGTCCGAGACCGCCTTCGAGAAGGTCCAGCGCGGTGCGCGCCGGTATGCGGACGGAGAGCATCTGCACCGCGACCAGGTCGTCGGCAGTGATCTTGCAGGCGGTATCAGACCGCTCTCCTCCGCCCCCCAGCCCCTCGAAGCGGCTGCCGGTGAAGGGCGTGGTGCCCGTGTGAGGGCCTGTGCCGAAGTAGCTGCGCAGGTCATCGACGGCTCGAGGGGCACTGACCAAGGCGTGCAGCCGTTCGGCCAGTGTCCCGGGAGTTCCGGCAGGCGGCATCGTGACTCCTGGCGAGGAAGAGGCGTCCGGACGGGGGGATTGTTCCAGGCCACACAGCGTCCAGAGGCTGTTAGGAGCAAGAGGTTGCCGCCCTCCTCCGGGGGCTGAGGCCGGTTTCCGGCTCCGCCCGGCTCCGACACTTCCGAGTCCTCCCACGGCCGGCAGCGCGTTCTGGCTCTCGTCGCCGTTCCGGCCCCGGGTTCCACTCCGCCCGGTCAGGTATCGGCTTCGCGTCGCCCCTTGGGCGCAGCCCCATAGCCGTATACACCGGCTGCGCCAAGCCCGAGGTTCTCCGGACCATCCTCCTCGTCTGCATTCCGGCCCATCCCTGTGAGGGAGCACCATGCCCGACTCAGTCGAGGAAGCCCCGGAATCGGCCCGGGCTTCCGGACACGACCTGGACGATCTGGCCTCCACCGTCGCCCGGCTCGTCGCGGACACCCGCGCCCACGGCCGGCTCCTGGACCGGCTGACCGACGAGTTCGACGACCCCGCGGTCACCGCCACCGCGAGCGCAGGCAGCACGGAGGCCGAGTCCGCACCAGACGAAGAAGAGGTGCGTACGGCCTTCATCCTGGCGCTGGACGAGGATGCCTACGCTGCCGAGTTGAAGGCGCTGCGGTTCTGGGTGGACAACCTCCTGCTCCCCGTCTACGGGCGGGAGATCACCACCAACCGCCCCTGGTGCCGACAGTGGTACGAGCATCCCGAGGCCGTCGCGCGCCTGCACGCCCTGTGGCTGGCCTGGCAGCAGCTCACCGACATCGAGGCCGGGCCGGCCGGGCCCAGCACCTGGCACCGCGACCACCTCGACCCCACCCTGCTGCAACTACGTGCTCCCGACGGCCCGTTCGCCGCCTGCACCACCAACCCGGGTCGGCCGAACCACCGTCTGCTCACCACCCCCCAGAACGGTCCGGAAGAGAGGTGACCGTGCCCGACTACCGTCTCGACGGCCTCACCCCGGCCGACCAGGCGGCCGCCGACGCCAAGGACCACCTCGACCTGGCCGGCGACGACTTCCGCGTCCTGGCCGGCCACCACACCGCCGACGCGGCACACAGTTTCCTCGTCCTCCACGACAGCTCGGCCACCTGGGGCCTCCCAGGTGCTCCCCAGCTCGTCTCGCTGCACATCGCCCGCGACCTGCAGGCCCGCACCTTCCAGGTCGAGCACGCGCAGCACGCGATGGTGCCCTTCGCCCAGCGGTGGCTGGTCGCCCGCGGCTGCGATCCTGCGGCCATCCGCCTCCCGGAGGGCAGGTACAGCCGCCCTGCGGACGCCCTGACCACCGAGATCGAGGAACGCATCGTCCGCTCGGGCGAGCGGTACCAGGTGCTCGATCACCACACCCGTGACGGCGAACCGCACGAGACCTGGGTGATGGTCCGGGACACCGACCCCGGCGCCGCCCAGCGTCCGGTCCGGCTCTTCCTCGAGGAAGCCGGCCTCGACGCGTTCACCTACACCGTGCGCGAAGGCGCCTTCCGCGACGGCACAAGCGCCAACCAGTGGTTGATCGACCGGGACACACCGCTTCCCGAACCCGTGCGACACCCCGGCGCACCGGATCTCAGGGCTCGGGCCGCGCTCTCCCGGTCCAGCGGCACCGGTACCCGCCCCACCGCCGACGCCGCCCGAGTCGCCCCGGCGAGCGAACCGCAGCAGAGGCACGACCGACGGAGGGCCCGATGAACACACCGTCCCCCTTGACCGACGACGACCGCCGACGGGAGTACCACGTCGCTCCCCGCTACCTCGCCGGCCCCACCCACACCGGCGACCCTGCTCTCCGGCCCCTGCTGGAGCAGGGATGGGACATCGACGACGACGAGCTCGGCAACGTCTACGTCACCGCACCCGACCACACCGCCCGCCTCGGCTACCTGCCCGAGGGCGAGGACGACGTCCTGTGGAAGATCGCCGCCTACAGCAACCCCTTCGGCCCGCCGCACTGGGTGACCACCTTCAACGGCACCACCCCCACCGAGATCGTCACCGGCTTCACCACCGCCCTGGCCGAGAAGTACGCCCAGGGCCGCGACGGCTACCTGCACGGGAACCACCGGGTACAGGACGGGTACGCGCCCTTGGCCGCGGCAGGCTGGACCGTGCGCTCCAGCTACGACCACGTCGAGGTCACCGCCCCGGACGAGCAGGCCGGCCTGGTCTACCGCCGCGGCCGTACCGACCATCTGGCCGAGCTCTTCGGACATCGGGAGAAATGGACCCTCTGGGGCGGGCCCGAGGGCTACGGCTCACGCTGGTACGGCACCCACTCGACCCACACACCGGCCTCCCTCATAGCCGCCGCCACATCCGCCTTGGCGGACCCGGCCCCGGTCGTCCGCTCCCGAGCCGAGGTCCCCGACCGGTGCTGGGAGCTGGTCGAGGCAACACCGCTCGAACCACCGGCGTCATCCGTCCCCACGCCACTGGACGTCCGCCGAGCCCAAGCCGCCCGGGCCCGCTCCACACCCCCCGCTCCCTCGCCGTCGACCCCGAGCCATGCGGACTCCGCTTGGCGACCGGAGCGGCCTTCCTCTCACCTCCCGGGGCGCCGCCGCTGAACCGGCCACCTCAGAGCGACCAAGTCCTCAGGCAACCGCAGTTGCCGGGGCCGTCTACCCATCGATCCGTTTCACAGCACCGCTTTCCGTTACCTCGTACAGGTCAATGCGCAGCAGACGGCGCACGGCGGCCGGAACCCGTTGGGCGTGCCAGGCGGAGGTCGTCGACACGATGAGGGCGTATCGGGTGGTCGGAGACTCATCCGTCATCCGGCGCAGGAGCTGTCCGTAGGCGGTGTCGGCATCGGTGCCGGGTTCCTTGGTGCGCCCCTTTGCTTCGCCTATCAGCCGCTCCTCGCCTCGTACCGCCTCGATGTCGGTGTGGGGGTCAGTCGGGGTCACCGGAGTCCAGCCATCAGCCGTAAGCCAGCGTCGGAATGCCTCCACCACTCTCTCCTCGTCGCTGGCCTTCGGAGCGGAGGGGCGGGGTTCGTCGTCGGCTGCCGGCGCCAGGAGGCTTCGTATCGTCTCCAGGTCGGTCTCCCTGTTCCGGCGCAGACGGCCTCTGCTGTCGGCATCGAGCTGGGAGGGCCGGATCACCACAAGTCGGAGGCCGTGGGCCGAAACCTCGGTGTCGCGGCGCGCGTCGTACAGCGCCCGCTGCTCGCCTCGGTGCACCCCACTGACCGTCAGCCGATCCGGCTTGTCGAAGAACGGCACCGGCTGGTCGTGCTGTATCTCTCGGTACTCCACCACCAGCCGGTGACTGGCCCAGTACGAGTCGACCGGCAGTCTCGCCCGCCGCCCCGAAACGCCCGGATCTCCTAGAAGCCAGTCAAAACGGTGCTGTCTGCTCCCCTGTTCACCCAAGGCGTCGTCACACAGGTCGAGTACATATGCCTCATCGCTGTCCTGCCTGTTTCCCATGCCACGCGATGATGCCACCTGCAGCCAGCGTCGACCGCCGCTCCGGTACAAGGCATGCAGTGTCACTGCTCAGCATCGGATTCAGGCAGGTAGGCGCCGGCAAGGGTTCCGTCGTATCCGGAGGCGCGGATGGCGGCGGGCAGGGTGGGATAGGCGGTGGCCGGACCGGCGAGCATCGCGTCGAAGTCGGCCCGGGTGATCTCCCGCTCGGCCCACTGGTGTGAGCAGCGGCAGCGGATGCTGACCTCGCCACGGAAGCAGACGAGCAGCCAGTCGCGGCGGGCGCCGCAGGCCGGGCACATCACGGTGATGCCGGTGATGGTCAGTTCGTGCGGGTGGTGGACCGCTCGCCAATGCCCTGGACCGTCCAGTTCGCGGGTCTCCTGCTGGAGGCGCAGCAGGGGATCATCCGTCGGCGACGGCGAGGGACGCTGCTGGTGGCCGAACGGTCTGAGCGCGTGTGTCTTCTCCATGAGGCTTCTCCGGTTCCATCGGTAGCAGCCATCGGATGGTGCTGTCGAGGGGCTTCGGTGTGCCTTCCGGGTGTGGATTACTTGAGGATCGCTGGTCAGCGCCTTGTTGGGCGGTGGCTTGAACTCGCTGGGGTCGGCTGGACGGGCGGGGTTCGCCGGATGGATGCGGAGTGTTCGGAGCGTGGGCGGCTCGTGTGGCTGCCCGCCGCCCTGTTCCGGCGAGGGGGATTCGGGTGGGCGGGGAGTCCGGCCAGGTGGCGCAGCCGCCACACCAGGACGTGGTTGGCGTTCTCTGCCGTCGCCAACTCCCTCATCCCCACCGCCCGCTCCAGCAGTGCCGCGGAGTCGTGTCCGGCGCGTTCGGCCTGGTCGAGGGTGGCCAGCAGCGCGTCCCAGCCGGGTTCGCCGCTCATCCGGGCCGCCCTGTCGGGGAGGGCTGCCCGGATACGGGCGGCGTGGTCTTCGCGGACCGGCGCCGGGAGGCTTCGGCCCTGCTCGCGCAGTGCCTTCATCGGGGCGTGGGCTGCGGCCTGGTAGGCGACGCGCAGGTGTGCGGCGGCCTCGCGGGAGGCGGCGGCCTGCTGGGCGTGGTGGCGGGCGGAGTGCCAGCGGGCGGCGGCGATCGCCACCAGCGCCAGGGTGGACAGCAGCATGGCGGTGGTGCCGCCGTCCTCTCCGCGGCCGAGGGCGCTGCCGGCGCGGATGATCCCCCGGGCGGCCGAGCGCAGAGCGCGGTAGTCGGCCTGCTCCGCGCGGACGTGGGAGCGGGTGGCGCGTTCGAAGGCGCGGGCGGCTTCGGCCAGTTCCCTGCGAGTGCTGGAGGGCGCGGTCTGAGCGAGGCCGTCGAGCAGTTCCCCGATGCCGACGAGCTGCGCCGCTCCTGCGTCGTCGTTCGCACCGAGGACGTCGGCGGCATGTTCGGCGGCCTGGACGGCGTCGCGGCGGGCCTGTGCGGGGCGGGGGCGGTGTGGTGCGGTGGTCTCCGTCTCCGATCCGCGAGGCCTTCCGTCTGCCTCGGCGCGCAGCGGTGCGGCTTCCAGGCGCCGGCGGATCCTGGGCAGTGAGAGGTCGGGGGCCAGCTTGGAGCCGGAGAACCAGATGGGTTCGCCGTCCCGGTTGCGGTCGCCGGGCAGCGCCACGGAGTACCCCAGCACGTCACCGGAGGGGGCGAGCCGCTTGTTCACACGCAGTCCCGCTTCATGCAGCCGGGTGAAGAACTCCTCCTCCGTGGCGGCGCCTGCCACGGCTCGGCGGACGGCTTCGCGCAGCGTCTCGCGCGGTGTCCGGTCGCGGCCGGTGCGCTCGGCCTTGAAGCGCTCGGCGCTGGTGGGGTTCTTCGCCCCCGTTCCGTCGCCGGGGTTGAGCCGCCGCAGTCCCCACTCCTTCTCTATGCGGCGGCACTCGGCCTGGGCACGCTTGAAGTCGTAGCTCATACGAGGGCGGCGCAGGTCGCCGCGGACCATGGTGGCCACGATGTGGATGTGGTCGTCTGCGTGACGGACGGCCACCCAGCGGCAGCCGTCCGGGTCCCCTTCGGGGGCGAGCCTGGTGGCGCGGACCAGGCGACCGGCGACCTCGCCCCACTCGGCGTCGGACAGGTGCCGGTCGCCGGGGGCCGTGCGGACCGAGCAGTGCCATACGTGCTGGGCGGGCGCCCGGTCGCCGGCCTGGACGACCCGCAGGTCCAGTGCCCGGGCGAGCCGGGCCAGGGTGGCCTCCGGGTCGCGGCCGGGATCGGGCGCGAAGCCGTCCCAGGAGGCGACCAGGTGGGGGTCGGTGTGCTCGTCTCGGCGTCCGGGCCCGTAGAGGTAGGCGAGCAGGCCGTACGTGCGGGAACCTCGGCGGATCTTGGGGATCACCGGGTACGCCTCCGGGCGAGGGCGTCGGCGGCGAGATCGACGCGGCCGAGCGTGCCTACCAGGGTCTTCAGAGCGCTGTCGAGTGCGCCCGGATGCGGCCGGCCGCCGCTGTTGCAGGCGCGGGCGATCTGGTTGAGGTTGTTGCCGACGCGGGCGATCTGGGCGCGCAGTGCGGCCAGTTCGTCGATGGCGGCGTCGAGCTGCTCGTCGGCGCGCGGAAGCGCGCCGCGGCCGCGGGCGGCGGTCAGGCCGGCAGTGGCCAGGAAGCCGGCGGGGAAGACTCCCGCACGCCCCGCCGCGGCGGCGATCTCGGCCTTCTCCTCGGACGTGAAGCGGACGGCGATCACGGCTTCGCGGTGGGAGCGCTGGTAGGTGCGGCGGCGCGGCGGGCGGTCGGGGAAGGCGGGCGCGTGCTCGTGCGGCGGCTCGGAGCCGACTGCCTCTCCCCCGGGCGGCACCCCCTGGTGCCGCACGCCCGGCCGGTCCCCGTGCGCCCTCGTTCGGGGACCGGCCGGACCGCCTCCGCTCCCCTGGGCGGAGGCGGACGCCTTGGATAGTCCTTTGGGGCATCCAAGGTGACAACTTGCTCGGCCGGCGGCCGTGGAGGGCCGGCGCTCCTCGCCCGGGGTGGTGCCCGCCGGATCGTCGGCCGTCATCGGAGCCCCTCCCGGTTCTGGCGGCGGAGGTCGAGGAGCACGTCGGCGATGTAGTCCATCGCCAGGACCGGGTGGTGCAGGGTCACGGGCGGGCAGTCAGGGGTGCGCTGGAGGGTCCAGGTCCCCTCGGGCGTGGTTTCGGCGGCGTGGAGGTGGCCTCGGCCGCGCAGGACGGTGATCCAGGCCTCGACCTCGGCGGGGGTGGCGGTGGTGCGCATCAGGTGCTTCCTCTGTGACGGGTCGGCCCGCCCGGCTCGGTGGGCCGGGCGGGCTCCGGACGGTCAGGGGGAAGGCGTCCGGTCCGTGTGCTGCTCTTTCCGGAGGCGCTCGACGAGGTCGGTCAGCCGGTCGTTGCTGATCGACATCCGGTTCGAGCGGACAGCGGTGGCGACCACCTTGCGGGTCACCCGCCCCTCGTCCGCGACCGCCTGGCGGGCGATCGGCAGCAGCTCGTCGATGCTCGCCCTCGTACCGGGCGGAGTGGACGGTCTTCTGATGCGGGTGTCCGTGGCGCCTACCGCTGCGGTGTCCGTTTCCTCGTCCGCAGCCGGACTGTCCGCTCCGGAGGCCCCCGGCCGATTCTCTCCGCGACCGCCGTGGGCACCGCCGTTCTGCCGCAGACGGCCGCCGTGGTGGGCGGTAGTACCGCCGTCCGCCTCGGATCGGTGTCCGGCCTGACCGGGGTGTCCGGGGTGCCCGGCCCGCCGGAGCGTGGTGACCGCGCCGGCAGGGCGGCCCCGCCCTCCGTCCGGAGTGGCCGCGGTGTCCGCCCTCGTGGTGCCCGCCTGTCCGGTGCCGCGGCCGGAGGGGCGGACGCCGGCCACGGCGGACACCGGCTGCGCGGACGGACCGGCCGGGTCGCCCGGGCGGACACCCCGGTTGTCCGCGGACGGGGTCTGGGTGCGGCGGGCGATGAGGATGTAGAGGTGGACGGCTCCGGCCAGGGCGAGCGGAGCGAGGGTGGACAGGACGCCGACGACCGTGTCCCCGAGCCGCAGTCCGCCGTCGTCGGCCGTCTGCTGGTTGAGGCGGACGGCGTGCAGGGCGTTGGCCCAGATGCTGGCGGCGGTGGCGGTGCCGAACAGCGTCCACACGTACAGGCGGGCGGTGAACCGCGCGGTGCGCAGGACCAGCAGGGCGCGTACCCCGTAGGCGATGAACCCGTCGATCACCAGGGGGAAGAGGTAGGTCAGCGGTCCGCGGACGTGGATGGCCTCGGCCATCTGCTGGAGGGCGTCGTACGACAGGGCGCATCCGGCTGCGCCGAGGGCGACGATGGCGGCCCGGTCCCATCCGTTGACGCGGGCCGGGGCCGGGGCGTCCGTGTTCACGCCGCCTCCCGGAAGTCGCCTCGGTCGGGGTGTCCGCCTCCTCGGCAGCTGGGTGCCGCCGACCGGCCCACCGACCGGTTGCGGATCTCGCGGCGGACGCGCCGGTAGAGCTTTTCGGCGTGCTCTTCGGTGATCTTCAGCAGCCAGGCGAGGCGTTCGGCCGGGATCTCGGCCTGGTACGCGGCGTGGATGACGGCCCGGCGCTCGAGGTCGGTGAGGTGGACGTCGCGTCCTGCGAGGACGGCGTCGACGCGGGCGTGGTCCAGGCGGTTGGGGAGGTCGCGGTGCAGGGGCTCGCGCTCCTCCTCGGTCATGCCGCCCCGGATGCCGACCCGGTCGCCGTTCTCCAGGGCGGCGTCCAGGCAGATCTCCTTGACGGAGCATCGTGCGCACAGGGCCTTGGCCGCGGCGATGCGGTCGACCTCGTCGGGGCCGGGGAAGAACAGCTCGGGGTCCACGGGGTTGTCCTCCGTCGGGAGGCAGGCGGCCCTGTTCTGCCAGGTGTGGTCGCCGAGGATCCGGAAGGCGTGGGTCATCGAGGTGTTGGTCATGGTCGTCTCCGATGGCCCTCCGCTCGTGCGGTGGCGGCATCGGCGGAGGGGTTCATGTGCTCGGGGGTGTCCGGGCGGCCTCGGCGAGGGAGGCGACGGCCCGGTCTGCGGCCGGAGTCGGGTCAGGCGGCGGGGCGGCGTCTGCGGTCGCTGCCGGTCAGGACGACCCGTTCGGTCATCTCCGCCAGGCGCGAGGCGACACGGTCTCCGACGGCCTTCCGCAGTTCGGCGATGGCCAGGTTGGTGGTGACCAGGGTCGGGAGCATGTCGTTGTACCGCCGATTGATCAGCCGGTACACGATCTCCTCGGTCCATTCGCTGCTCCTGGCGGCCCCGAGGTCGTCCAGGATCAGCACCGGGCACCGGGCGAGGGCGGCCAACTCCCGTTCGGCTTCGGCACCGAGGCGGAGGCGGAGTCCTGCGTAGAGGTCGGCTTCCGTCGTGGCCTGCCAGCGGACGCCGACTCCGGTGGCGACCAGTGACCGGATCGCGCCGTACGCCTGGTGGGTCTTGCCGGTGCCGGTCGGTCCGGCCAGCAGCAGCGAGGGGCCGGTGCCGACCTGCCGCCGGGCGCCGCTGCTCGGCGCGGCTGCCTTCGAGGCGACCTCGCGCACCCAGGACTCCACCTTCGGGTGGTCGGCGACCGCGCCCCGGTAGCGCGGTGGGATGCGGTCCTCGACCGCGGCCGGGGTGGGGACCGGTTCGGGGACACGGTCCGCCGGCGTGGTTCCGGCGGTGCTGCCTCGGTCGGCGACGATGCGGGCGAGGCGGGCGGTGATGCGCTCGCCGACGAGTTGCGGGTCGCGGCCGGGCATCACAGCTCCTCGGCGTAGGCGGAGGCATCGGCCGGGTTGGCCCATGCGGTGTGGCCGGACACGCCGGGTCGGTTTCCCGGCCGCGCCGAGTCTGCGCTGTCCGCGTTCATGGCCTCGTTGACGAGACTGGCGAGAACGCTGGGGTGCATCGGCTTGGCCCGGAACCGCTCGAGTCCGGCCCGGACGTGGCACGGGTCGATGCCCTCGGCCAGGAGCTGCTTCACCTCGCGCCCCAGGTGGCTGAGGACCTTGGCGGGCGGGCGGCTGGGGCAGGCCGCGGCGTATTCGCCGATCAGCGTCTGCGCCGATGGAGCCGCTGCGGGCGCCGTGCGCCCCGAGGGGGCGGAAGGTCCAGGATCCAGGTTCCTGGATCCAGGGGCCGAGGAGTCGGGGAGGCCTCGGCGAGCCCTCGCGGAGCCGTCGTGACGCGTCTTCCGGGCCGCCGACTCCTCCTGCTCGGTTCCGGGGCCGGCCGTACCCCCGGCCGGGGCGCCTCGGCCGTCGGCGCCGTTCTCCTCGCCGCCGACGGATGGGTCCGCGGTGGTCCCGGAGGTCCGGCCGAGTTCTGCGGGAGCGCTCGGCGAGGCCTCGGGGAGGTCTCGCCGCGGGCTCGGCGGAGTGTCCGTACGGCCTTCCGCGCACGCGCTGCACGGGCCTTTGCAGGCTCCGCACCGGGCCGCGGGGTGGTGGAGGGGGCATGAGGGCAGACGTGACTGGCTCGGTTTGTCGATCTTCTGGTGCTCGAACCAGGTGACCACGTGCAGGTATCGGCGGCCGTCGCAGCCGGTGTACCGGCAGATGAGCCCTGCTTCGGCGAGCTGGTGCAGGTCCTCCTCCGCGTGCACCGGGGTGTGCTCGGCACGCAGCGGCCACAGCAGGCCGTTGATGATGGCGGCGTTGTCCCGGAAGCGCCCGTGGTCGTCGGCCTGGGTGAGCAGGCCGAAGAAGGTACGCTCCGCGTTGACGCTCACCTCTGCGAGGGACTCGGAGACGAACGCCTCCGGCTTGATCGTACGGATCCGTGCCACGGTCAGCGCCCCCGTCCGCTGGTCGTCAGACAGCGCCGCGGGCCGTGTCGGCCGGCTGTGGAGCAGGTTCCGTTCTGGACTTCACGCATGCCACAATCCCTTGCTTGCGGATGGGCGGAGCGGCCGCGTCGTCGGAAAGCCCGGCCGGACCGCCCGATTCGATTCCGCGCCCCTCGGGGCCGCGGTCCGGCGCCGGGGAGTCGGCAGCTCCCCGGCGCCGGTCTGGTCTGTACGCGTCGGCGCCTTGGCAGGCGCACCGCATGGACGTGCTCTCCCTGGGATCGCCACCTCCTCGGATCCGGACGTGTGACTCGATCACCGGTCGCCATTCACATCAGTTCATGACGGCTCGATCAACATAGACCGACAGAGATGGCGCATGTCAACTGAAGAAAATAAGCCACCCACCCCAAGACATGTATCGTTTTCCTCAGTTGATGGACGGCAGGCGGCGACCGAAGGGCGGTGCGGCATGAGCGAAGAGGCGTCCGGGGAGAGGCGCACCCTCGCAGAGAAGATCGACTACCTCTTCGCCACCGTGCACCCGAAGAACCGCGGCCCGTACAGCTACGAGGAGGTGGCCTCCAGCATCAAGAAGTCCGGAGGCCCGACCATCTCGGCCAGCTACATCTGGCAGTTGCGCACAGGCGTGAAGGACAACCCGACCATGAAGCACCTGGAGGCGCTGGCCGGGTTCTTCGGCGTGCCGCCCGCCTACTTCTTCAACGACGAGAGCTCCGAACGGATCGCCGCCGAGCTGTCCACCCTCGCCGCGATGCGGGACAACCAGGTCCGGTCGGTCGCCCTGCGCGCCTCGGGCCTGTCCGCGGAGACCCTCAGGACCATCCAGGGCTTCATCGAGCGCGCTCGCACCCTGGAAGGCCTGAGCGATGAGGGCGAGAAGGAGCCTCGGGTACGCAGAAGAGACCGGTAAGCCCCAAGGGACGTGACGCAGTTCACGCCTGCAACGCCATGCAAGCAGCAGTCATCCAAGTTGCAGGTCTGCACCCTCCGCCCAATCGACAGAGCCGGAATCAGCCACTCACCGCAATGATTCACTCAGAGATCCACCGAACGGCACCCTGCCAGGTGGATCTTCTCCGGGCGCCTGCCATAGAGTTCCGTTGCCTTCGTGAACGTATTCGAGTGCCGCAGTGTGAGGCATGACCGATACCAGACGCGGAACCCGGTTGTCCTGGCACAGCCGACGTAAGCAGCCGAACGGCAGGCCGCACGGCCGCCGACGATTCGACGAGCTGCTCTCCACCATCGACGTTCCGGACCCGTTCGACATCCAGGTCTTCTGCGACCGGATCGCCACTCAACGGGGACGCGCGCTGCACCTGCACAGCGTCCAGGGAATCTCGGGAGCCGAGGCTCCCTGCGGGATCTGGATCGCGTCGGAGACGAGCGACCACATCTTCTACGAGGCAGCCACCAGCCCTCTGCACCGAGATCACATCATCCTGCACGAGGTCAGTCACATGCTCCTGAATCACACGTCGGTGATCGACGTAGACCAGCCGGGAGACGGCGGACTGTTCCCGGACATCGACCCCGCCACCGTCGTCGGCTTCCTGGCCCGCGCGAGCTACGGAAGCGACGACGAGCGGGACGCCGAACGGCTCGCCGGCCTGATCGCCAACAAGGCCGCCCCGGCCACCCGCAACAGCACCACCGCCCACGACCGGGTGCTGCGGCGCCTGGACGACGCCCTCAGCGACCTGTGACGGCTCCGATGACCGACGTACTCCCCGCCCTCCTGCTGTGGTCGGTCACCGCGTGGCGCGCTCCCTCCGCCTGGCGGGACCGCCGGAAGCGAACGCTGTGGACCGCGTTCCTCGCCCTCTCCGTGGTCATGACCGTCCGCCCCCTGCCCGTGGCCCACGCCATGGACCGGCTGGTCCACGTCAACAATCTGTCGTTCCTGGTCAAGCACCTGTGCGGCATCGTGGCGGCGGCCGCGGTCCTCTCGTTCGTGAACGACATGTCGGAGAGGAGGACGGCCGGGCTGAAGGGCGCAAGGCTGCACGCCGCCGTCCCGGCCACCGCTGCGGCCGCGATCACGGCGCTCTTCTTCGCCACTCCGCAGCCGTTCGAGGCGACCGACATCCTCACCGACTACGCGGACGACTGGCGCATCGCCGCCTATGGCACGGTGTGGACGGCCTACCTGGGCACGGCCCTGTTCAGCGCCACACGCCTGTGCCGGCAGTGGGGGCGGCAGTCCGGAACCGGCCTGCTGGAATACGGGCTGCGCTGTACTGGGGCCGGCACCGCGGTCGGCATGCTCTACTCGGCACATCGGATCGTCGCACTGCTGCTCAACCACTTCGGCCGCAACCCCGTGCCCGCCCGGCTCGACGACGGGATCAGCGACCTGCTTCTCCTGGGCTCGCTGCTGCTCATCCTGGTCGGCAGTACCCTTCCCGCCCTCCAGCGCCTGCGCCAGTGGTGGCGGGACTACCGGGACCTCCTCTCCCTCCACCCGCTCTGGTACAGCCTCACCGAGGCGGTGCCCTCCGTCCGGCTGGATCCGCCTCGCAGCAGAACCGCGGAGCGGCTCCATCTGCGCGACGCCCACGTCCGCCTCTACCGGCGCACCATCGAGATCCGCGACGCGATGCTGGCGCTGGGCGACTACACCTCCAGAACGCTGCTGGACCGGGCCCGTTCCCACGTGGAGGCGAACGGACTCACCGGCGCCCGGGCCGATGTCGCGGCCGAGGCCTGCCGACTGGCGGCGGCCCGGGAGGCCAAGCTCCGCGGCGAGCCAGCCTCCGGCGAGCACCACCCGCCGTCCGGCGGGGGCCGCGACCTGCCGAGCGAGATCGAGGCGCTCAAGCAGCTCGCAGAGGCCTACGCCTCCGACCTGACGAAGGCCTTCGTCGCCGACCCGGACCGCACCCGTACCGCGGAGACCTCAGCATGACCACGATCCGTACAGCCCGTCTGATCACCGACGCCCTCGCGCCGGCGAACCTCGTCGTCGCAATCCTCCTCGTCATCGGCTGGCACTCCACACGCGACCTGACGGGCCTGGCGTGGGGGCTGCTCGCCGCGCTGTTCTGCGGCGGCATCCCCTTCGCGATCATCATGTTCGGCGTACGCCGGGGCAGTTGGACCGACAAGCACGTCCGCATACGCGAGCAGCGCGCCGTACCGCTTCTGGCGACCATGGCCTCGGTGCTCACCGGCATCGCGCTCATGACCGCCTTCGATGCCCCGCGCGAGGTCTTCGCCCTGGTCGTCGCCATGCTCGCCGGGCTGGCCATGACCATTCTGGTGACCCTCTGGTGGAAGGTCTCCATCCACAGTGCCGTCGCCGGCGGCGTGGTCGTGGTGCTCGTCCTCGCCTACGGCACCTGGATGGCGTGGCTGCTACTGGGCGTGGCGGTCATCGGCTGGTCCCGGGTCGCGCTGCGCGACCACACCCCGGCCCAGACGGTGGCCGGGGCCATTCTCGGCGGGTTGGCGGCCGCGGTCGTCTTCGACCTCCTGCGGTGAGAGGCCTTGGCCGTACCACCCAGCGGCCGGGAGGCGGCACCTCCCGGCCGCTCACCGCTCCGGCTGCCACTCCTCGGCCAGCACCGAGTAGGTGATGGAGTCCCGCCAGCTCCCCCGCACGTGCACATGCCCCCGGATGCGTCCCTCCTCGGTCATCCCCGCCCTGACCAGGGTGCGGTGGGACGCCTTGTTGGCGGGAGAGCGTGCCGCCCACAGCCGGTGGAGGCCGAGCCGGTCGAACGCCAGGCCCATCAGTGCGCGGACGGTCTCGGTGCCGTACCCCTGGCCCCAGTACGCGGGATTCAGTGCGAAGCCGATGGTGGCGGCCTGCGGCTGGTGGGGGTCCATGGCCAGGCGGGCGAAGCCGATCAGTTCGCCGGAGGGGACGGTGACGGCCAGTGCGTACTCGGTGCGCGGCTCCTCAGCGGCCGAGGCCATCGAGCGCCGGACGATCCCCTCCACCTGCTCGCGCGAGCGGGGCTCGAACGACAGGTACTCGGTGGCCTTCGGGTCGCCGTAGACGGCGTGGACCGCCTCCACGTCGTCCACGGCGAGTTCCCGCAGGACCACGCGAGAGGTGCTGTACGTGATCGGCTCCATGCCGGTGGACTCTACCCGCGTCCTACCGGGGCAGGGCCGGCGTCGGCGACGCCGTGAACACCTCGATCTCGCTGCGCAGATCGCGGGCTGCGTGAGCTTCGGCGAGCGGACCGCGGCCGAGGGCGTCGGCGACGCGCCTGGCGCTGAGCACGATCCCGGCGTTGCGCTGCCCGACCTCGAGGTCCAGCACGGGCCGGAGTGCCTCGGCCGCCCCTTCGAGTTCCTCCCTGTCCAGCCGGGCGATCGCCAGGTTGGTGCACGCACCCGCCTCGTCGCCGAACGCCCATTCCTCCGGCCGGGCGTTCCGGTAGGCGGTGACGGCGTCCTGGGCGTGCTGCTCGGCCTGGGGCAGGTGTTCGGCGAGCAGCACCTCTGCTTCGGCGGTGTAGTACATCCGCCGTGGCCGGGGGAAGGTCAGGATGCCGCCGATCCGGTCCAACTCGTCCTCGACGGCGAGCTCGTCGGCCTCGACGGCCTGGGCGATGGCGCGCAGCGTGGACTCCCTGTCGTTCAACACCGCGTGGGCCCGGGCCTCCAGGCTGTGCAGCCACACCGCGATGGTCCCCTGGAGTTGCCCCTCGGTGCGGCCGCGCTGCGCATAGGTCACGGCCTCCGCCGGGCGGCCCGCCCAGTAGCAGACGAGGGACTGCAGACCGCGCGTCCAGGCCCGCATCTGCGGATGGCCGGCGGTGTCCGCGCACACGTAGGCGGCTCGGGCCTGCGCCATCGCCGACTTCGGGTCTCCCAGGTCGTGGCCGGCCTTCGCGAGCATTCCCGACGCCATGCTCGCCAGCAGGTTCAGGTCCCTGCTCTGTGCCGGGGTGCCGCGGCCCGACTCGAGCAGGCGGAAGACGAGGTCCTGCACCTCGACCAGGTCTCCGAGGATCTGGTGCAGGGGGACGCGGGGGTACTGGGCCGCGATCCGGGTCACCTCCTCCCGGAGGTGGTCCATCGTCTCGTCCCCGACGGTGTTCGACTCCGCGGTGACCGCGAACCGAAGCGCACGACTTGCCGCCATTGCAGCCTGCCTTCCCATCTCTCGTACGTCCGCACCGGGTTCGGTGCGGAGGGTGGTCGGCGCGCCGGCCGCGGAAGCGGAGTGCAGAGCGGTCTCCCCGTCCTGCGGCGGCGCGAGAAGGGTCTCGATGTCGTAGCCGAACATGTGGACCAGCACCCGCCTGGCATCCGGAACCGGCCTCACCCTGCCCGACAGCCACCGCTCATACGTGCTCTCCGAGAACGTCAGCGTCGCGAGACGGGGGTCGCCCTCCCGCTCGGCCAACTCCTGTGCGGCCCGGCGGAACTTCGTCCTGAAGGTGGAGTACGACTGCCAGTTGCGGCCGTTGACCAACTCCCGCAGCAAGGTGCGCATCCCATCTCCTGTCACCAGCGCGCCGACTTCGACGGTAAGGCCGTACTCCCCTCAGGATCCCGGCATCAGTCCCCCGTACGGAAGGTGAGGGGCGGGTGGGGGACCGATGACGGCGGCCGCCACCCGCACGGCCGCGGATGACGGCCGGATGCGGGTGGAGATGGGGGCCGCTCCTTCGCCAGGCTCGAATACGAGATAGCCGTATGTGTCAATCCGAGCACGGAACGTGGAGCAGGGATGCGAGTGATCCGGCACCAGAGACAGACCGCTGCGAACGGCGCCCCCTGCGGGTCCGCGCCCGCCGGGCACCGCCCGGGCGCCTCCCCGGGAACGCCGGTCCGGTCGGGTGTGTGGTGCGAGACCCTCGTCGCCGTCTGCGGCTCGGACGCGGTCGAACGCCGGGACGTGTTCGCGGCGCCGTCTCCCGAAGCCGCCATCGCCTGGATGCGGCTCTCGGCCAGATCCGCCTTACCCATGCTGGGTCCCCTCCAGGCCGGGTACGTGTTGGACCGCTGGGTCCACGGTTCGGGTTCGCTGGAGGACTTCGCCCGGCTGAGCAGAGGGCGTCCCTGCTCCCTCAGCGTCTACCGGGGCGACCTCCGGCTCACCTGGCAGGCGCGCCCGGTGAGGTTCCTCCACATCGCTCCGGCCGGCGGTCCACGATCGGAAGGCGGCGCCGGAGCGCACCGCCGTCCCCGGCTGCGCCTCGTGCCGGGAGGCTCCCATGCCGTCTGACGGCGGCCGTGTCGGCCTCATCCGCTGGTTCCGGATCGCGGTCCGCCGCAACGCCGGAGCCTCACTGCTCACAGCGCTGCTGCTCGCCTTCGCCGCATGGGCGCTGTGGCCGCTGATCGGTCTGCTCCTCGCCTCCTTGTGAACTCTGCGGTGCCTCACGCGCCGCCTCGCGGCAGGCAGGCCCCTTGCTCCCCGCCCAGTCCGGCCACCGGAAGGAACACCGACCATGTACCAGCTCCCGCCGCCGCGCCCAAGAGCCTGCTCCGCCGAACGGGGCGCCTCCCACCTCGTCGCGCACTTCCCGCAACAGGGCTGGGCGCTGCGATCCGACGGCGCGGTGCTGTTCGAGGACACCGGCGAGTTGCTGCCCGACGGGCGGGTCGTCCCTCCGCACCGTCCTGCGGTCTCCGAGCACACCACCGCCGGAGACCGCAGGGGCGCCGTGTGAGCGGAGCCTGCCCAAGCACCGCCCGGGCCTCAAGACCGCAAGCCGCCCCGGCCCGGTCCTGACATCACCGAAACCACCGCTCCCGCCTGCGGATGCTCCCGTTGCGGCCCGCAGGCGGGAGCGGCTCGAAGCTCTCCCCCACCCGGTGGCCGAGCCGCGTCCCCTGCCGGCGCTCCGGGCGGAGGAGTCCCCCGTCCGCTTCCACACCAGAGAAGGCGACCATGCCGAGCGACCAGCCGACCGGACCCCGAGACCTGGACTGGCTCCTCCAGGGCCTTGTCGAACGCGTCCCCCGCACCCGCAGCGCGATCCTGCTGTCCTCCGACGGTCTGGCCAAGGCCTCCCACGGCCTGGAGGCCGACCACTGCGACAGCCTGGCGGCCGTCACCTCCGGCCTGTACGCCCTGGCCCGCGGCGCCGCCGGACGTCTCGGCGACAGCGGCGGTGTACGGCAGATCATGGTCGAGCTCACCGACACCGTCCTGTTCGTCTCCACCGCCGGAGACGGCGCCCACCTGGCCGTCCTCGCCGACCGCGAGGCCGACGCCGCCGTCCTCGGCCACGAGGCGGCGCAGCTGGCCAGAAGCGTCCGCCACCACCTGGCCACCCCCGCCCGGCAGCCCTCGCAGAACCTGCGGGGAGCGGGCTGCGGCTTCTCGGCACCTCCTGCTGCCGAACCGGCATGAACCCCACGACCGTTCCCGACCCGTTCTCACGGAAGGCGACATCATGAGCGAATCCCGCTACAGCGTCACCAGGCGGATCGGCCCCGTCAGCGCCATGCACGCGATCCTGGGACTGCCCGAGGGGCACGAGTGCCGCAACATGCACGGCCACAACCTCTACGTCGAGGTCACCGTCGGCGCCGGGGAGCTGACCGGTCCCGGCTTCGTGGTCGACTTCAACGACCTCGCCCCACTGGAGGAGTACCTGCGGTCCTGGTCGCGGCTGGAGTCCCTCAACTCCCTCTTCCAGGGGCAGGATCCGACCGTGGAGCGGCTGGCCGAGCACATCGCCGCCTGGTACGGCCGGCACATCGCCCCCGGGGCGAACGGCGAACTGGTCGCGGTGACGGTGCACGAGAACGAGACCTGCTCGGCCACCTTCCGCCCGGCGCCGCAGGCGGTGCCCCGGTGAGCGCCGCGGCGGCCGCGACCCACCGCCGCGCCGCGGCCGCGGGGGACCTGGTGGTCAGCGAGCTGTTCACCTCCCTCCAGGGCGAGGGCCCCTCGGCCGGGCAGACCGCGGTGTTCGTCCGGCTGGGCGGCTGCAACCTGGACTGCTCCTGGTGCGACACCCCCTACACCTGGCGGTGGGACCGGCACGACCCGCGGGCGGAGCTGTCCGTCCGGCCGGTGGCGGAAGTCGCGCGGCAGGTCCTGGAACAGCGGGCGCCCCGGGTGGTCGTCACCGGCGGCGAGCCGCTGCTCCAGCAGCGGGCGCTGCTGGAGCTGGTGGCCCGTCTGCACGAGGCCGAGCGGCTGGTGGAGATCGAGACCAACGGCACCATCGCGCCGGCGCCGCGACTGGTCGAGGGCGCGGCCCGGTTCAACGTCTCCCCGAAACTGGCCACCTCCGGTGTCAGGACGGGCAGGCGGATCGTCCCCGACTCGCTGACCGCACTGGCCGGCACGGGCAAGGCCGTCTTCAAGTTCGTCGTCACCGACCCGGGCGCCGACGTCCCCGAGGTGGAGGAACTGGCCGCCTCCTACGGCATGGAGTCGGTGTGGCTGATGCCGCAGGGCACCAGCGGGCCCGAGGTCGTGGACGGGATGCGGGCCCTGGCCGAGGCCGCCGTACCGCGGGGCTGGTCGGTCAGTCCGCGGCTGCACGTGCTGCTGTGGGGTGACGCACGTGGCCGCTGACCCGCGCGTGGGCGCGGTGCTGTCCTGGGGCGACGTCGAGGCCCTCACCGGGAGCATCGCGGAAAGAGTCTGGGCGGACGGGGCGCCGGAGGCGGTGGTGGGGGTCCTGCGCGGCGGCATGGTCCCGGCCACGCTGCTCGCGCACCGGCTCGGTGTGCGGGACATGCGGGCGGTGGAGGTCACCCGCACCACCGCCGACGGGGTGGGCGCGGCCAAGGCACCCGAGCCGCAGTACCGCAACCCGGCCTCCCTGGGCGTACTGGCCGGGCTGGACGTGCTGGTGGTCGACGACATCGCCGGCAGCGGAGCCACCCTGGACCGCGCCCGCCGCCTGGTCCGTGCCCTGGGCCCGTCCCGGATCCGCACCGCCGCCATGGCCGTGAACCGGGACAACTGGTCCACCGAACCGGGCCCTGAAGAGGCCGTCGACTACATCGGAGAACTCTACGAAGGATGGGTGGTCTTCCCATGGGAGAGGCACTGACCGGCCGGGCGTTACCGGAGCAGTACCGCACCCGGCCCGGTACGCCGATGATCGGGCCCTACAGCACCAACCAGATGGACGACTTCTACACGGCGCTGTTCACCGGGCACGCCAAGCCGTCCGGGATCATGAACTTCCTCCAGCACCAGTACATCGCCGAACGCTGCGGCCCCGGCACGCGCGTGGCCGACGTGTGCTGCGGCCGCGGCCTGCAACTGCCGGTGCTGTACCGGACGGCGCCGCACATCGCCTCCTACACCGGGCTGGACGTCAGCCCCGGCAATCTCGCCGAGGCGGCCGCGACGGCGGAGCGGCTGGACGCCCATTACGGGCGGCGGCCCTTCCCGATCGCCTGGCACGAGACGGACGTCTCCGGGCCGTGGCCGGACGGCCTGCCCCGGTTCGACGTGATGGTCAACACCAGTGCCTTCGAGCACCTGCCGCGCGAGCGGGGCGTAGCCAGTCTGCACCGCATGGCCGCCGCCCTGGCCGATGAGGGCCGGCTGTACCTGTCGACCCCGGAGACGCCCGGACCGCCACCGCGTCCCCTGCAGCACCGCGTCCACGTCTACGAGTGGAACCGCGCCGAGTTGGAGCCGGAGCTGAACGCCGCCGGGCTGGAGGTGGTGGAGGTGGTCGGCCTGCTCCCGGCCGGTGAGGAGCAGGTCGCCTCCGCCTTGGCGGACCGGTTCGGGCCGGGCGCGGACGCGCTGTACCGGCGGCTGGTGGAAGTGGTGCCGGAGGCGTTCGTGTCCGCGGTCTCGGCGGCCGCGGTGCCCGAGGCGGCCAGTGAGCTGCTGTACGTGTGCCGGAGGCGGCCGTGACCGTGTGGGTGAGCCTGGAGGGCCCCAACGGGGTCGGCAAGACCCGTCTGGCGCACCGCCTGACGCAGCGGCTGGGGGACGGCTGCGTACTGCTGGAAGAGATCAGCGACCTGCGCGGAGACGGCCTGCCCCCGACCCTGGTCGGGGCACTCGCCGCCGGCGGGGACCCGTTCCTGCGCGGGGCGTCGCCGCTGGCGCGGACGCTGGTCCTCCTAGCACTGAAGACCCGCGCGTACGAGCAGGCCCGCTGCAGCGGCGCCGCCGTCGTGCTCGAGGACCGCGGAGTGGACACGGTCGCCGCCTACCAGGCCGCCGTCCTCGCCGGCACCGGGGCACCCCCGGAGCTGCTGCACCGGGAGATGGAGCGCGTCTACGCCACCGTCTCCGCTTTCCGGCCGCTGCCGGATCTGACGCTGCTGCTGCTGGACGATCCGGCCGTATGCGCTCGCCGCTACGCGCTGCGGACGGGACGCCCCATGGACGCAGGTGAGCGCGCCCTGTCGGACTGCGCCACCGCCCTCTACCGGCACCGGGCCGAACACGAGCCCCGCCGGTTCCGTGTCGTCGACCGCCAGGGGCTGGACGAGGACGCCGTCGTGGACCGGCTGGCGCGCGCCGTCGTCGAAGCGACCAACGAGGAGGAGGACCTGCCGTGCCCGACCGGAACGTAGACCTGCTGTGGGCGCTGCGCAGCCCCTGCAACCTGGGCTGCACGTACTGCTACTTCGGCACGATCGAGGAGCACCGCGACCGGCCGGCACTGGAGGTCGGACGGCTCTCCCACCTGTCCCGCACCGATCTGGGTCTGCCGGAGATCGCCGCGTTCGTCGCGACGCTGGCCGACTCGCCGGTGCGCCGGATCTTCCTCGCCGGCGGGGAGCCGCTGATCTGGCCTCCCGTCCTGGAGATCGTCGAGGAGATCAAGCGCGGCGGCGTCGAGGTGGTGCTGTGCACCAACGGCATACCGCTGGGCCGTGACGCCGTCGCCCGGCGCATCGTTGAACTCGGGGTGGACGCCGTATCGGTCTCCCTGGACGCCGACACCGCCGCCGTCAACGACCGCTACCGGCCCGCCCGCAACCGCAAGGACGGCTTCGACCAGGTCCTGGCCGGTGTGGAGAACCTGCTGCGCCGGCGTGCCGAAGCCGGTGGGCAGGGGCCGCGGATCGGGCTGTACGCGGCCATCGGGCGGCACAACATCACCGCGATCAACACCGTGCCCCGGCTGGCCGCCGGCCTCGGGCTGGACTACTTCGTGCCCCAGCCCGTCTCCCTGGCGCCCGACCACGCGCTGCACGACGAGCTGTGCCTGCGGCCGGACGACATCGAGCGGGTACGGGCCGAGCTGGACCGCCTGTGGCGCAGCCGCCCGGTCGACCTGCCCGACGCCTCCTACCCCGACCGGTTCGTCGCCGCCGTCACCCCTGGCGCCCCGAGCCGTGTGGCGGCGTGCTTCGGCGGCACCTTCCTGCACTTCATCCAGCCCGACGGCTCGGTGTGGGACTGCCCCTCCGCTCTGCGGATCGCCGCCACCGAGCCGGACCGGCGCCGCAGCATCGCGGACCGCACGGCCGCCGAACTGTTCGCCCACGACGGCGCCTGCGGCGGGTGTGCGCTGTTCTCCGCCGACTGCGTGTCGATGTGGCCTCTGACCGGGTTCGGCTCCTTCCTGCCGGGAGGTGTGCGGTGACCGCACGGCCGACCACGCCTCCGAGCCGTGCCGTGGCCGCGGCCACGACCGCGCTCCGGCGGATGCCCGATCCGTTCACCTCCCGGGAGGCGGACGCCTACGACCGGGCGCTCGCGCAGGCATTCGGCGTCCGGCACGCGCTGTGCACCTCCTCCGGCACCGCGGCCCTGCACCTGGCGCTGCTGGCCACGGGCATCGGGGCCGGGGACGAGGTGCTGGTGCCGGCTCTCGCGGTGCCGATGTCCGTCGCCCCGCTGCACTACATCGGCGCCGTCCCCGTCTTCGTCGACTGCCCCGCCGACGGGGTCGGCCTCGATCTGGAGGACGCCGCCGCCAAGCTCACCGACCGCACCCGCGCGGTGCTGCCGGTGCATCTGTGGGGCCGGGCCCCGGACCCGGCTCCCTTGGCCGCCTTCGCCCGGCGGCACGGCCTGGTGGTCGTCGAGGACGCCTGCCAGGCGCACGGCACCCGGGTCGGCGGGCGGCTCGCAGGCACCGGCGGGGACGTGGGCTGCTTCTCCACCAAGGACGGCAAGCTGCTGTGGTCCGGCGAGGGCGGCTTCCTGACTACCGACGACGACCGTATCGCCGACCAGGCGCGCGCCCTGCGCAACCACTACCTCACCCCGCCCGCCCGAGCCCTTCCGCTGTCCCGGGTCGGCTTCAACCATCGGCTGGCCGAACCGCTGGCCGCATACGCCCACGGCAGTCTGCACCGCTTCGACGAGCTGCTGGAGCGGCGCCGCGCCCAGGCCGCCGCCCTGGCCGAATCGCTGTCCGGCCTGAGCCGGCTCACCCCCATCGCCCCGGCGCCCGGATGGAACGGCTACAGCGCCCTGTTCGAGCTCCACCTGGACCAGCCTCGGGCCTTCGCCACGCTGCTGGCGGCCCGCGGCGTGGCCAACAGCGTCGGAACCTTCCACCTCGCCCCGGCCGACCGCCGCCCGGCTCTGACCGTCCGCCCGGCCGCACCGTGCCGGCGGGCCGAACACGTCATCGACACCACCCTCGCCGTGGTCGTCCATCACGGCCACCGCGACGAGGACCTGCACACCATCGCCGAGACCATCGCCAAGGAGGCGGCCGCATGGGCCCCGTGACACACCTCGCAGAAGACCCGGAGTTCCAGCAGACCCACTTCGTCGTCATCGACTTCGAAGGCACCACCCCCACCGGGCACTCACCCGAACCGATCGAGGTGGCGTGCCTGGGACTCCGGCACCAGCCCGGCCAGGGACCCCAGCCCACCGAATTCCGCTGGGAGTCCCTGATGCGGCCTCCGGCCCACGCCCCCGTCACCCCGGCCGACACCGCGCAGATGGGCATCCGCCCCGACGACGTCGCCGACCGGCCGCCCGCAGGCGAGGTCCTGGCCCGGCTGGACGCCGACCTGCCCGGCGCCCCCACGCTCCTGGTCGCCCACAGCGCCGCGGTCGAGGCCGGCTTCCTCTACCGCTACCGGCAGCACTGCCCCCGTCTGGCGATGCTGCCGGTCCTGGACACCATCCGCATGGCCCGCCTCGCCCACCCCGGTCTGCCCCGGTACTCCCTGGACACACTCATCGACCACTTCGGCCTGCCGCGACCGAAGCAGCGGCACCGCGCCATGGGGGACGTGGAGGTCACCGCCCTCCTCTTCCAGCGCCTGCTGGCAGACCTCGCCCGCACCGGTGCCGTCACCACCCTGGCCGCCCTGGCCCGGCAGTGCGCCCGCCCGCCCAAGGCCGCCGAGCCCGAACAGCTCACCTTCGGCTGACCCCTTCTCCCGGCGAACGGAAGGTCCCTGATGCACCCGACCGGCTCCCGCCCCGGCCTGCTCGTCAGCATCGAAGGCGTCAACGGTGTCGGCAAGGACTACCTCCTGCAGCGCGCCCGGCCCCGGCTCACCCGCCCCAGCCGCACCATCGCCGAGTTCTCCGCCCGGATGCGCGCCACCGGAACCCCGGGCCTGTCCCAGCAGATCCTGCGCGCCATGGCCCGGGCCGCCGTCGGAGACCACTTCCTGCGCGGCGGCGCCCCCCGCAGCGAGACGCTGCTGCTCCTGGCCGTCAAGACCCACGACTACGAGTCCGCGCTCCCCCACCTGCTCGACGGCGCCACCGTGGTGGAGGGGCGCAGCCTGCACTCCACCGCCGTCTACCAGTCGCTCATCCTGGAGCCGGCCGATCCCCTGCCCACCGCCCGGCGCCTGCTGGGCCTGGGCGCCCGGTGGCGTCCCCTGCCGGATACGACCGTCCTCGTCACCGACGACCTCGATGCCGCCCTCGCCCGGGCCGAGCAGCGCGACGGCAGGACCTTCACGCCCGAGGAGCGCACCCTGCACCGGCGCGCCGAGGAACTCTTCCGCGAGCTCGCCGACGGCGACGACCGCATCCGCGTCCTGGACCGGCGCCTCCTGGCGCCCGGCGAGGCCGCAGCCCTCATGGCGCAGTGGATCGACCGGGCCGCCGCCCGGAGGGCGGCCGGGGCCGCGGCCGTGCCCCGGCCCCGCGGTGCCTCGGACGCGGACGAGCAGGTCAGCTCGTGAGCCGCGCCAGCTCCCCGATCCGGCCGAACAGCTCCTTGCCCACGATCTTCGTGTCCTCGGGGGCGTGGAGCTCGGCCAGCTCCTCCTCCGCCGTCCACCGGAAGGGATGGACCGCCTCGCCCACCGGGACCTCCGGCGCGTCGACGACCGCGACGTACAGGTGCTCGATGTGCACGTGCGGCTCGCCGTGGTGGTTGTCGCGCGCCGCGGGGATCTCCACCGTCCACCACGGCGCGGCCGCCGCCGGATGCGGGTACCCCGCTGGCAGCTCCGGTCCCGGCGCGGGCAGAAGCCGTCCGGTGAACCCGGACTCCTCCACCAGCTCCCGCAGCGCGCCCTGGTCCGGTGTCTCACCGGCCTCGACGTGGCCGCCGGGCACCATCCACCAGCCCAGCCGCGGGTGCTCGATCATGCCCAGCCGCCATCGGCCGTCCACCAGGGCGAACGGGAAAACAGACGCAGTGGGGTGCTTGATGGTCATATCCGGATCCCATGGGCGGCGGCACGACACGGCCGCGGACGCGGCCGCACCGCCCGACTCTCCCACAACCGGCCATCTCCGCAGGGGTGTTCCGGCCACTTCTCACCCCTCCCCCGCCCCGAGGCGCCGCCTCCGTCCCGACTCGGCACTCCACGGGGTCGGCGCGCTCGTCCTGGACTGGGACGGCACCCTCGCCGACACCCACCAGGCCCGCTACCGCGCCCTGTCCCAGGCACTGGCTCCCTTCGGCGTCTTACTGGACGAGGACTTCTACCGTGCCCGGTCCGGACGGCCGGTCCTCGATCTCCTCGACCGACTGCCCGTACCGGTCCCGGCCGACCGCGTCCGGGCGGCCAGCGCCCGCCTGCTTCTGGAGCACCTGCGCTCAGGCCACCTGCAGCCCGTCCCCGCCACCCTCGCACTGCTGCACCAGGCGCGTGCCGCCGGCCTGCCGTGCGCCATCGCCTCCAGCGCCTCCCGGCGCCTGGTCACCACGGGGCTGCGGGCGCTGGACCTGGAGCACATGTTCGCCGCCGTGGTCACGGCCGACGAGACCTCCCGCGGCAAGCCCGCCCCCGAGGTCTTCCTCCGAGCCGCCGCCGAACTCGCCCTCCCGCCCGCCGCATGCCTCGCGGTCGACGACGCCCACGACGGCATCGCCGCCGCCCGCGCCGCGGGCATGCCCGTCCTCACCCTCACCGGCACCCCGCCGGTCCTCGTCGTCCCGCCCCCTGAGAGAGCCGTCCCGTGATGGATGTCCACACCGTGAACTCGTCCGCATGCCTGGAGACCCGCCAGCTGTTCCGGCCGTTCTGCGTGCACCAGCTGCCCGCCGACGCTGCCGCCCGGCTCCGGTCCCACCTCGACGCCTGCCCCGGCTGCTGGTCCGCCTGGAACGCCTACCGGTGGCACCGCGCGCTGGACACCGACCTCGGGCGCGCGCTGCGCGACTTCCTCGGCGAGGACTTCGTGCCCTTCCACGACTCATCCAAGGCCCTGGCCGCCGCCTGGGACGCCGCCGCTCCCACCACGCCCCGGCAGCGGGCCGACTTCTTCCGCGCCAGCACCGACTACCTCTACAACTCGACCATCTGGACCGCCAGCGGCAACCGCCCGCCCTACCTGGCCCAGGCCCTCCCCGTCCTGCGACGGCTCCGGGCCGCCGGCGTCATCGACTACGGGTGCGGGATCGGAGCCGACACCCTCGGCCTCCTCCACGCGGGCTTCACCGTCCTCGCCTGCGACTACTCCTCGCCCTCCACCGACTTCCTGCACTGGCGAGCCGCCCGCGACGGCGTATACGTACGCACCGTCGAGCCCGGCCGACTCGTCCCGCCGCACGGTGCGGACACCCTGTGGATCATCGACACCCTCGACCACCTCCCCGAACCGCACACCGCCCTGGGCGAGGTGCTGGCCGCCGTACGCATCGTGATCACCGAGAACCTGCACCACGGCCGCGGGCACGGCAACCAGCGCTTCCACCACCGCATGACCCCGGACGAGCTGTGTGCCTTCTTCGCCGCCTACGGATTCCAGTCCGAACCCACCGTCCCGGCAACACGCCACTTGACCGTCTGGCTCCGCGCCGGGCACGACGCGGAGCCGGTCCCCCGGAGCGCAAAGGCCGCCTCTTCGGCAGCAGCGTCAGAGCTCGGGGCCAGGGCGCTGCGTCCCGCCCGGACGGCACGGGTGCCAGGCCGGAGCCCTGGATCGCCGAGCCACGAGACAAGCACCGCCTTTCCGACCGTTGCGGAGGAGAAGCGTGACTGAGGCCGGCGGCAGGCTGCACGACGGCGGCAAGGCCGACGAACCGGCCGCGGAGCAGACATCGCAGACCGCGTGGTCGTCATGGACAGTGGTCACGTCGTGCAGATCGGCACCTTCCACGAACTGATCAACCGGCCCGGACCGGTGCAGGACCTGTGACGCCTCCAGCAGGACCGCGACGCCTACCGCCCCGGCGCCGCCGGCTGACCGGCCTCACCGGGCCACCTCTTGACCGGCAAAAAAATCCACCGGCCGAATATCACATTTCCACGTCCTCACCAAGCCGCTCTCTTTCCGGATCCTCGTCATGCATGTCAACCGTCCAGACGGGAGCTGTTGTGAGCGACGAGGTCCTGACCAGCCACGGGGCCGCCTTCCTCACTCTGCCGAAGGCGGCCGAGTATCTCGGCATATCCCCCAACACGCTGTACGTATGGCGGCACCGCCGACAGGGCCCGCCGAGCTTTCGCATGGGTCGCCGCGTCATGTACCGGGTGTCTGCGCTCAACGACTGGGTGGCCGCGCAGGAGCAGGCCGACTCCCGCTCCAATCCCGCGCTGGACCCGCTGAGCCGGAAGGTACGGCGACGCGCTGGGCGAGGGGTCCGGTAGCGATTCCGTTCGGCCGGCTTTCACATCGCACTCCTGACGGAGGCGAGACCACACCTGGAACCGAGATGACAACTCAGGCCGCTGTGCTCGGCGCACACCGGCCCAAGGGATGAGATGGCGGGTTACATAGAAGACCGGTGGCTCAGAAAGAGGCCGGACATGAAGACCGGCAAACGCGAACGCACCGCCTTGTGGGGCAAGGGCATGCGGTACCGCGTCAAGGGAATACCCGGCGTTCAGGACCGCTCCTTCCACACCAGCGAGGACGCGAAACGGTGGCTGGCCTCAGCACAGGCGGACATCGGGCGAGGAGAGTTCGTCGACCCGCGCGACGGTGAGATCACACTCGCCGACTACATCGAGGAACACTGGTGGCCGAGCCGTACGGACGAGCCCTCGACGGCGGGCCCCATGCACAGTCGAATCCGGAACCACATCATCCCGCTTCTGGGGCCGCTCCGGCTCCGGGACATCGACGCATCGGCTCTGCGGTCCTTCAAGGCCGAGCTCCTGGCACGTGTCGAGGACTCCACCGCCGAGGTGATCTGGGTACATCTCTCGACCGTCCTCAATGCCGCGGTCGACGACAAGCGCCTACTCAAGAATCCCTGCAAGGCCCACCGCACCGTCAAGCCGCCCAAAAGGGTCAAGAAGAAGGCCAAGGCATGGCCTCGCGTCACCGTCGACGCGGTGCGCGAGAATCTCCAGGAGCGCTACCGCTTCGCGGTGGACCTCGGCCTCGGCGCAGGTCTACGGCAGGGAGAGGCTTTCGGTCTCGGCGAGGAGGACATCGACTTCGAAGCCGAGGCCATCCGTGTGCGGCGCCAACTCCGGTGGGATTCGAAGGGACGGCCGTACTTCTCCCTGCCGAAGGGCGGGAAGACCCGCGACGTCCCCCTCTCCCCCGGACTCGCGTCCCGCGCCCGCGAGCACATACACCGGTTTCCGCCGGTCGAGTGCACGCTGCCGTGGCGCAACCCCGAGGAACCGACGAGTCCGCTGGAGGCACGCCAGCGCAAGCCCGTCACCGTCCGTCTGGTGCTGAGCACCGCCCAGGGCAACCGGATCAACTACCGGACGTGGAACGAGCGAAGCTGGAAGCCGGCCCTGGCGGCGGCGGGTGCGCTCAAGACCACAGGCCAGAAGACCGAGACGTACGGAGGCCGCATCCGCAGATATCCTGTGTTCGAACTGTCCCGTGAGGACATGTTCCACGTCCTCCGACACACATACGCCAGCGTGCAGCTCGAAGCGGGCGAATCCGTCGTGAGCCTGTCCGAGTGGCTCGGTCACGCCTCACCCAAGATCACACTCGATCACTACGCCCATTTCATGCCCCAGGCAGGCAGCAAAGGTACTGCGGCCATGGACGCCTGGCTGTCTTGACAGCTACAGCCCTTGGCCCGGAGCAGGACCAGAGGATTCTGCTCCTCTCACATGGAGAGATGCCCCCGCTTGCGCGGGGAGCAGGGGACGATGCGCACCAGCTCGCGCATGACCTCCGGGTCACCCCCGCTCGCGCGGGGAGCAGGTGAGCACCGCGGAGCCGTCGGCGTACTCCACCGGGTCACCCCCGCTCGCGCGGGGAGCAGTAGCTGCAGCGCAGCGTCACGACCCCGTTCCGCGGGTCACCCCCGCTCGCGCGGGGAGCAGGGCGCCTACCGGACCCTCTGTCGTCACGGCCACGGGTCACCCCCGCTCGCGCGGGGAGCAGAGCCAGCCGAGCCCGGGCCGGGGCGGGTCGAACGGGTCACCCCCGCTCGCGCGGGGAGCAGGGCGTCCGGCTCTCCCGCCATCGGGAGTTGGACGGGTCACCCCCGCTCGCGCGGGGAGCAGAGTTTCCCCGCCTCGGAGGCGGAGATGCTCGCCGGGTCACCCCCGCTCGCGCGGGGAGCAGCCGACCAGGCGCAGGGCGCGGGCGCGGGTGCGCGGGTCACCCCCGCTCGCGCGGGGAGCAGGCCGCGTAACCGGCGCGGCCGGCGGGGGGTCACGGGTCACCCCCGCTCGCGCGGAGAGGACACATCGCTCACCAAGCTCGGGCGCAAGCACGGCGGCTCACCTCCGCTCGCGCGGAGAGGACCCTGATATCGATGATCCGGATCATCAGGAGATCGGCTCACCTCCGCTCGCGCGGAGAGGACTGCACGGGGCTGTAGGCGGTGGCGTCGGCAGTCGGCTCACCTCCGCTCGCGCGGAGAGGACCACCGGTCCATCACCCACTGGCTGATCGGGACCGGCTCACCTCCGCTCGCGCGGAGAGGACCACCGGTCCATCACCCACTGGCTGATCGGGACCGGCTCACCTCCGCTCGCGCGGAGAGGACGCCGGGGGCACGCTCAGCACGCGCGCCCGGTACGGCTCACCTCCGCTCGCGCGGAGAGGACCGCTCCGCCTCGCCGGTCATGCCTAGCCCGTCCGGCTCACCTCCGCTCGCGCGGAGAGGACACTTCCGCGATCCACGGGCGCAGCGACACGGACGGCTCACCTCCGCTCGCGCGGAGAGGACGCCGTGGCTGTGCCAGAACATGGACTGTTCGGCGGCTCACCTCCGCTCGCGCGGAGAGGACACTTCCTGACCTGGCCCTTCATCGGGGCTTTGCTTTTTCTTTAATGTTGACTCGGGTCGCTGAGGTGTGCAGCTGGTCTGTCGCATACCGCCGTGGCATGGCAGGGAGTGTACGGGCCGATCGTGCTGAACAGCGTTGTCTGGCCTGAGGTTTGGGGCGATTGTCAGTGGCGGCTGCTATCTCTGCCTTCGTGATGAAGCCCGATCCCTCAACTCAGGTGGCGCCGCTCTTGGATCCCCGCATGTGGGGGAAGGAGAGGGGTCTGCCGAGGCCCTATCCGGTGGTGTGCCATCTGCTGGATACGGCCGCTGTCTTCCAGGCTCTTTGGGACGTGCTGCTAGGCGAGCAGGTACGGGAGCGGATAGCCCTGGCCTTGGGCCTCACAGTGGACGAGTCGCGAGCGGTCCTGGCGTTCTGGGCGGGACTGCACGATCTGGGGAAGATCACGCCACCGTTCCAGGCTCAGGTGCCGGAGGCTTTCGCGGCTGTGCGAGGCGACTCCTCCTACCGGTTCGCGCCGGGGGCGGAGCGTGACCGGGCGTTCCGGCATGAGGCAGCGACGCACTGGGCGCTGGCTCAGCTCTTGGAGGAGATCGGGTATCCCGGTGAGCGCCGGCTGCTGCGGAAGGCTGTCAGCCACCAGGTCGCCCAGCTGCTGGGCGGGCATCACGGCTGTTTCGGCACGGTGTTGAAGTCGAAGGAGCTGGCTCTTGCGAGTGTGTACCGGCCGGGGCTGGGGGAAGAGGGCTGGGCCGAGCAGCGCCGGGTTCACTTCACCGAGCTGCGGCGGATCACTGGCGCTGAGGCGGTGCCCAAGAGGGGGCTGCCTGCTGAGCTGGCTGTAGTGGTCGCCGGTTTGGTCGTGGTCGCGGACTGGTTGGCCAGTCAGACGGATGCGATCGAGCCGCTGCTGCCTCCCGGCGGCTGGCAGGGCACGCCTGAGGATCTCGATGTCCACTGGGCGCGTACGCGGAATGCGGCCTCGGGCCTGGTGAACGCGGCGCAGCTGGGGCGGGCCCGGTTCGTGGCCGAGGAGTTCGGTGCCATGTTCCCGTTCACGCCGAATCCGCTCCAGCAGGATCTGGTCGAGAGGCTGCCAGAGCTGGTCGCGGAGCGGGGGCCGGGACTGTTACTGGTGACCGCGCCGACCGGGGACGGCAAGACCGAGGCCGCGTTGTTCGCCGCGTCGGTGCTCGGGCGGGCCGCTGACGCCCGCGGTCTGTACTTCGCGTTGCCGACCATGGCGACCGCCGATGCGATGTTCCCGCGGGTGAAGGCGTTCGCCGGCAAAGCGCTGAGCGGCGAGCGGGCGCTGACGTTGCTGCATTCCATGGCGTGGCTCAGCCCGGTCTACAGCCAGCGCGAGCACGATGCTGCGCAGCCTGGGGGCATGGAGGTGAGTGCGGAGAAGGCCACAGCCACCGAGGCCGGTGCCTGGCTGCGAGGGGCCAAGCGCGGGCTGCTGGCTCCGCTGGGGGCGGGCACGATCGACCAGGTGCTCGGTGCCGTGCTCCCTCTCACGCACAACGCGTTGCGGCTGTCCGCTCTGTCGGAGAAGGTCTTCGTCGTCGACGAGGCCCATGCGTACGGGCCGTGGATGCACAAGCTCCTGACGCGTCTGCTGGAGTGGCTGGGGGCGTTCGGCGTCCCGGTGGTCTTGCTGTCGGCGACGCTGACGGGCCGTACTGCGGGTTCCCTGGTGAACGCCTACCGGCGGGGTGCCGGGTTCACCGAGCCGTCGGCTGTGGAGCCCTGCTATCCGGGGTGGTTGTTCACCGACGCGGCCTCGGGGGAGGTTGTGGCTCCCCGCGCGGTCGGCAGTGAGCGTGGCCGCACCGTGGAGGTGGCTGTCCGTCCGGTCGTGTGGGATACCGAGGACGGTGTGGGGGCGGCCGTGCGGGCCGGCGGGCGCCGACAGGCGCTGCGGGAGGCGCTGCGGCCGGTGGCGGAGGAGGGCGGCACGGCGCTGGTGTGCTGTACGACGGTGGCCGAGGCCCAGCAGACCTTCCGTGATCTTCGGAAGGCGTTCCCCGAGCTGGCCGGGAGCCGGGGCGGGCTGCGGTTGCTGCACTCGCGGTATCCGGCGACCGTTCGGCAGCGGATCACCGCCGAGTGCGAGGAGGCGTACGGCAAGCCTCGCACGCCGGAGGACGTGGCGCGGCCGCGGCCGGCGTCGATCCTGGTGGCCACGCAGGTGGTTGAGCAGTCCCTGGACCTGGACTTCGACGTGGTGGTCAGTGATCTGGCTCCTCTGGCACAGCTTCTGCAGCGCGCCGGCCGGTGCCGCCGCCATCTGCGGGGAAAGGCGGGGCGCCCTGGGTGGGCACTGCCGGAGGAGCGGCCGCGGCTGGTGGTGCTGGAGCCGGTCGGCGCACGGGGCGGTACGGAGGCGCCGCGCAGTTGGGGCACGGTCTACGACGCCGGGCTGCTGCACCGTACCGCTCATCTGCTGCGCGCCCGGGTGGAGGCCGGGGTCGCGGTGCCCGGTGATGTCCAGCGCCTGATCGACGCGGTGTACGCGGAGGACTTCGTCGACGGGCTGGACGGCGCGGCCGAGCGGGAGGTGCGGCGCATGGATGCCCAGCGGCACGCGGAAGAGGCGGCCGAGGAACATCTGGCCGGCATGGTGGGCATCTGCGCGCCGGCCGATGTGGCCGGCGACCTCCACCAGCTCTCCCGCCGGGAGGTCGGGGTCGGTGAGGAGTTGCTCACCACGCGGCTGGGCGCGGACAGCGGGCGGGTGCTGTGCCTGTACGAGCAGCCCGACGGAACCCTCACGCTGGACGCCTCGGGGAAGCTGCCGCTTCCCGCCGGCGGCAGGCGGGGCCTGGGCCGGGAGGAGCTTGCGCAGATCATGAACCATGTCGCCCCGGTGCCGGGGAAGTGGCTGCGTCACGGCCCCGACGGTCTGCCCGCCCCGGCGGGCTGGGACAAGCAGCCCCTGCTGCGGGATCTGGTGGTGCTGCGCATGCAACCGGGCGGCGAGGGCACCTGGAGCTGCCGCCACGGGGACCGGACGATCACGATCAGCGAGGTCGGTCTGGAAGCAGCCTGAGCCGACTTTGTCAAACCTTAGTCGCCTTCGGCTACAGGCTTGCTACGTTGAGTCGCCACCAAGGTCGAGTCCCTGCCGGGGGGCTACTGCGCAGGGCGCGACCGCCGGTGGTCTACGCCCGCCTGCGCGGGCACGAGGGGACGATCCCGGCTCATCGCCGTAGGCGACAGGCGGATCACCCCCGCTTCCGGTGCGGGGATCCCACCTCATTCTGGCCCACTGACAGGAGCTTGATGCCCACCCACGCCTACAACCTGCTCGACGAACCTTGGATCCCCGTGCGCTGGAGACCGGATGCGCCCCGGCCCGCAGACGGTGAACTGCCCGGCCGGGTCGGGCTGCGGGAGGTACTGGAGCGCAGCGCCGACATCACCGGCCTGGCGGTGCCCGTGCCGCCCGCCCATTCGGCGCTGCTGCGGATCCTGTACGCGCTGACCGCCCGGGTGACCGGTCTGGACGAGGCCGGTCCCGGGGACTGGGGGGAGCGCCGACAGCAGATCCTCGAGGACGGGCACCTGCCTCCGGCGGGCATCGATTCCTATCTCGCCCGGTACCGCGACCGGTTCTTCCTCTACGCCCCCGACGGCGGACGCCCGTGGATGCAGGATCCACGCCTGGCGGCGCAGTGCGATGCGGGCAACACCGCCGGGGTGAACAAGCTGATCGTGACCCGGCCCGCAGGCAACAACCACGCCTGGTTCCGGCACGGCAGCGACGCGGCCCCGGACCTTCCCACCGCGCCGGAGGCGGTGTTGAACCTGCTGGTGTGGCACTACTACGGCCCCTCGGGGCGCTGTTCGGCCCGCGAGGTCAACGGGGCCAAGACGGCGAGCGCGACAGCCGGCCCGCTGCGGACCGCGCTGTCCTACCACCCCGAAGGGAACACGCTGCTGGAGACGCTGCTGGCCGGCCTGACCCCGCCGGAGACCACCGTGCGGCGTACCGAGGACCGGTGCCCGTGGGAGTGGGACGACCTGCCCGACCCCGACGCCGCTCCCCCGGTCCCCTCGGGGCCGTGCTCGCGTCTGACCGCCTGCTCCCAGCACGCTGTGCTGCTGGTGCCGGACGAGCGCGACCCGGGGTTGGTGCGGGAAGCCTTCATCACCTGGGCCTACCGCACCGGCCGCATCCCCAGGGACGACAACTATCTGATCTGGCAGATCAGCCAGCAGGGCAACCGCTATCCCCGCCCGGCCGACTCCCGCCGCGCGCTGTGGCGCGACCTGGACGCCCTGCTGATGAACCACCCGGCCGGCGCCTCCCAGCCCCAGCAGCCCAAAGTGTTCGACACCGCGTATGAGGTGTCCGAGGACCTGCGGGTGCGGGCACTGGGCTTCGAGCAGGAAGGGCAGGCCAAGGACACCCAGTTCGTCGACGGCTCCACCCCGCCGGTCCTCGGCTACATCGAGGACCTCGCCCCCAGGACCGCGCCGGCGGTGGCGCGGATGCGGCAGCTCGGTGAGATGTACGGCTACCGCCTGGAGCGGGCGGTGCGGCGGGCCTGGACGACGTACATGGACGACGCGAAAGCCGACGCGGAGACCTGGGAGGCCGAGGCGGGTGCCCGGTACTGGCCGCAGGCCGAAGCCGAGTTCTGGGCGCGGTTCCGGGCCCTGGACCGCACCGGGCAGAGCCTCGACGTCGGCTTCGACCCCGCAGCCACCCGTGCGGCGTTCCTGCGCCTGGCCGAGCAGGCGTTCGATGCCGTGACCGCGTCGGTCACCCGCACGCTGCGCGGTGCGAAGGCGGTGTCCACCGCCCGTCTGGAGCTGTACGGCGGCCGCCGCAAAAAGAAGAAGACCCCCTGACCTGCCCGCAGCCCTTCCCCGGGCCGCATCTCTTTTCCACCGGCACCACGATCGGACGGAGAACCCGCTCATGGCCACTGACGAGTCACCACCCGGCGCCCCGGCCACTGCCCGGCGCACGCAGCGCCTGGCCTACACCACGTGGATCGAGCAGCTGTGCGCCGGCGATCCCGGGGCCCGCACCGCGCTGCGCAGCGGCATCCGCCGCGGCCTCGATGAGGTACCGCGCATGCACCGCCTGATCACCCGCTGGCTGCCGCAGGACCGGTACGTACCCGACACCGAACAGCGGGCGTACTACACGGTGGCCGCGATGATCGCCGATCAGCCTCGCAGCAGCTACACCACCACCGCCGTCGCCGTCGAGCCGGACACCGAGCAGGACGCCGGCCCGGTCGACAGCCCCAGCCCTGGCAGCGAGCCGAGCAGCCCGGAAGAGACCGCGTCGCGCCGGACAAGCGCGTCTCGTGGAGACCGTTACGGCGCCAGCCTCGGCACGGCCCTGGCGACCGCGGTCACCCAAGGGCCGGGCCGGGAGAGGGAGATGCGCGAGTCCACCGCGGAGGCCCGCCTCAACCTCCTGACCCGGCAGAGCGTCAACGGCCTCCACCGGCACCTGCCCGCCACCATTCGCTACCTGCGCGAGGTCGGCGTGCCCGTCGACTGGGCCCAGCTGCTGGACGACCTGATCGCCTGGCCCGTCCACTCCGGGCAGATCTCCCGCCGCTGGCTGCAGGACTACTACCGAGCGCGCGCCCGGGACGAACGCAACAAGGCCGAGGAAGACGACCGGCAGGAGCTGCAGGAATCCGGACTGCTGCCATAAAGCCCCCTCGCGGCCCCACCACGCCTCACACCCCGCACCACCACACGAAGGAGACCCATCCGTCATGACCGCCCCGGCCCGCTTCATCGACATCCACGCCCTGCAGTCCGTCCCCTTCTCCAACCTCAACCGGGACGACACCAACTCCGTCAAGACCGTCCAGTACGGCAACACCCTGCGCACCCGGGTCAGCAGCCAGTCCTGGAAGCGCGCCACGCGCACCCTGTTCCAGGAGAAGATCGGCGAGGCGGCGCTGCGCACCCGCCGCATCGGTGAGCGCGTCACCCGCGAACTGGAAGGGCGCGGCTGGCCCGGCGAGCTCGCCCAGCGGGCCGGCGGGCACATCGCGGCCGGCAGCAGCATCAAGTTCGAGCTGGCCAAGAACCCCGACGACCCCAAGCAGACCGTCCCCAACAAGGTCCTCACCAACGCCATGGTCTACGTGCCCGAGATCGCGGTCACCGAGCTGGCAGACCTCGCCGAGCAGCACCGCGACAAGCTGGAGGCCGCCAAGGACATCAAGAAGCCCGCCGACAAAAGCGTCCTGCCCACCGACCGGATCGAAGCGGTGCTCCGCTCCCGCAACGGCGTCATCAACCTCTTCGGCCGGATGCTCGCCGAGGTCGACGACGCCGGCGTCGACGGCGCCGTGCAGGTCGCCCACGCCCTGACCACCCACGCCACCGACGTCGAACTCGACTACTTCTCCGCCGTCGACGACATCACCGACGCCTGGGGTGATGCGACCGGCAGCGGCCACATGGGCCACGCCGAGTTCAGCGCCGGCACCTTCTACCGCTACGCCACCATCGACCTGCGCGATCTGGCCCACAACATCGGCGACGAGCCGCAGGCGGCCCGCAACCTGGTCGCCGCGTTCCTGGCCGCGTTCATCGAGTCCCTGCCCCAGGCCAAGAAGAACTCCACCGCCGCGCACACCATCCCCGGCCTCGTCCACATCGCGGTGCGCTCCGACCGTCCCCTGTCCTACGCGGCCGCTTTCGAAGAGCCCGTCCGCGCCGACACCGCAGGCGGCTTCGCCGCCCGTTCCGCCGAGCGACTGGACACCTACGCGCAGGCCGCGAACACCCTCCTGGGCACCGGCCGCATCCTCACCTCCGGCTGGGCGGGTCTGGAGGCCAAGGACCTGACCGGCCTCGGCCGGCAGCACGGCTCCTTCGACGCCCTGATCGCCGACGCCCTGGACGCCGCTCTGGCCCGCAACGACGCCGAGGCCACCGCATGACCAGCCCGGCCGCACCAGCCCCCGAGCCCGGCCTGCTGCTGCGCCTGACCGGACCGCTGCAGTCCTGGGGAGAACACAGCCACTTCAACGACCGCGACACCGCGGGCTTCCCCACCCGCTCCGGCCTCATCGGCCTGCTGGCCGCCGCCCTGGGACGGCACCGGAACGAGCCCATCGACGACCTGGCCCGCCTGTCGCTGACCGTGCGCACCGACCGGCCCGGTGTCCTCCTGCGCGACCTGCACACCGTCGGCGGCGGCCTGCCCGCCAAAGCCACCGTCACCACGGCCGAAGGCAAGAAACGCAGCGGTGACACCGCCACCCTGCTCACTCACCGCGCCTATCTCGCCGACGCCGCCTTCACCGTCGCCCTCACCGCCACCGGCCCCGGCGACACCGACACCCTGGCCCGCTGCGCCCAAGCCCTGCGCACCCCGCACTGGCCCCTGTTCCTGGGACGCCGCTCCTGCCCGCCCGAGGGACCCCTCCTGCTCGGCGAGAGCGACAACGCCCTGCACCACCTGCTCCACCTGCCCCTGGCCGCCCACCGGCCACCCCGGGAAGGGCACGACACCGAGTTCCTCTCCGACCGGCCCCTGGACCGCCTCCCCGTGCCGGAGCACCTCACCACCGCCGACGGCCAGGACGGCACCCACCCCGCCGGCGAGGTCAACGACGAACCGATCTCCTTCCACCCGCGCCGCCGCACCCACCGGGCCCGCCCCCTGTACCGGCGCACACTCCACCTGCCCGACACCCAGTACGCCGGCCTGGGCACCGGCCACCTCGCCCGGCTCCACACCTACCTCAACGCCCACCTGCCCCGTCCCGAAGGGAGGAGCCACCGGTGACCGTCTGGCTCACCCGCATCGTCCCCGACCCGCGCTCACGCGAGGCCCGCCGCGACACCACCGGCACCGACGCGGCCATCCACCTGCACCGCCGTCTGATGTCCCTCTTTCCCGACGGTGCCGGCCCCGACCCGCGCGCCCGCTTCGGCGTCCTGTTCCGCACCGAGGACACCCCCGCCGGCCTCCACCTGCTGCTGCAGAGCAACCACGAGCCCGACCTGGACCGCCTCCCCGCCGGCTACAGCACTACCGCCCTCACCCGCCCCCTGGACCCCCTCCTGGACGCCCTGCGCCCCGGACTGACCATCCGCTACCGGTGCGTGGCCAATGCCGTCCGCAAACCCGGCGCCACCACCCGGGCCCTGTACAACCTGCCCGCCGTCGTCCCCCTCACCGGCCCCGCGGCCGACGATTGGTGGTTGCGCCAGACCGACACCGCAGGCCTGAAACCGCTCAGTCTCCACTCCCAGCCGCTGGACACCGTCCACGGCCGGCGCGGCACCCACGGGGCGGCCGCCCAACAGCGCGTCCGCCACGCCCGCACCCGCTTCGACGGCACCGCCGCCATCACCGACCCCGACCAACTCCGCGCGAAGATCATCGACGGCATCGGCCGCGGCAAACCCTACGGCTGCGGCCTGCTCAGCATCGCTCCCGCCAGGGAGGTCGCATGACATCCACCACTCCCCCGCCCCGCGCCCAGCGTGCCCCCGCCGACGCCCGCCGCAGACTCGCCGCCCCCACCGTCGCCATGCTGCCCCGCATCGCCGACTCCCTGTCCTTCCTCTACCTGGACATCGTCCGCATCCAGCAGGACGACACCGGCGTCTGCGCCGAAGTCACCACCGAGCACCGCGGCACCGAAACCGTCTACTTGCCCACCGCCGCCCTCAGCTGCGTCCTCCTGGGCCCCGGCACCTCCATCACCGCCCGCGCCCTGGCCACCCTCGCCCGGCACGGCACCACCGTCGTCATCACCGGCTCCGGCGGGGTGCGCTGCTACGCCGCAGCCCTGCCCGACTCCCTCACCACCACCTGGCTGGAACGCCAAACCCGCGCCTGGGCCGACGACACCCGGCGCCTGGCCATAGCCACCGCGATGTACGAGAAACGCTTCGGCACCGCAACCGTCCCGCCCGGCACCACCCTCGCTCAACTCCGCGGCATGGAAGGCCAGCGCGTCAAAGCCCACTACCGGCTCCTCGCCCAGCAGTACAAGATCGGCCGCTTCCGCCGCGCCTACGACCCCGCATCCTGGGACTCCCAGGATCCCGTCAACCTGGCGCTGTCCTCGGCCAACACCTGCCTGTACGGCATCGTCCACGCCGCGATCCTCGCCCTGGGCTGCTCGCCGGCCCTCGGTTACGTCCACAGCGGCAACCAGCAAGCCTTCGTCTACGACATCGCCGACCTCTACAAGGCCGAACTGACCATCCCCCTGGCCTTCTCCCTCCACGCCTCCACCAATCCCGAAGCCGAAGCCCGCCGGTCCTTCCGTGACGGCCTGCGCCTGTTCAAGCTCCTGCCGCGCATCGTCGCCGACATCCAACGTCTCCTTGACCCTGACACCGAGTACGACATCCCCGACCCCGAAGAACAGCTCGTGGACCTCTGGGACCCGGTAGCCGGAGCCATCCCCGGCGGCACCAACCACGGGATGGCCTCATGACAGACGCTCCGGGAGGGCACCGGCCTTGTCCTCGATGATCGTCATCTCCGCGACCGCGGTCCCCGACCACCTCAGAGGCGCCCTGACCCGCTGGCTGCTGGAAGTCACGCCGGAGCTGTACGTAGGCACCGTCTCCGCCCGGGTCCGCGACGAGCTATGGGACTCGGTCGCCGCCTGCGCCGGCGACGGCATGGCCGTCCTGGCCTACCCCGCCGACAACGAACAGGGGTTCTCACTCCGCACCGCCGGCACCCGCCGCAGGGAACCACTCGACTTCGACGGCCTGACCCTGATCGCCTTCCGCAGAGAAAGTCAAGAGACGGCAAAGCGCTTCTAACGCCGCAGGTCAGGAAGTGTCCTCTCCGCGCGAGCGGAGGTGTCCCGGCCGACCCCCGCGCGATGTCGTCGTCGGCTACGTCCTCTCCGCGCGAGCGGAGGTGTCCCGGACGAGGGCATGACCCGGGCCGCCGAGCACACGTCCTCTCCGCGCGAGCGGAGGTGTCCCGGTGTACGACGTGCCCGGGGCGAGTCCGCCCATGTCCTCTCCGCGCGAGCGGAGGTGTCCCGCAGCGACCGCGCAGCCGCACGTGCCGCCTTCCGTCCTCTCCGCGCGAGCGGAGGTGTCCCGGACTGCGCCAGCCCCGTGCGGCCCGTCGACAGGTCCTCTCCGCGCGAGCGGAGGTGTCCCGCGGGCCCAGGCCGTCTTGGTGCGTATGGAGTCGTCCTCTCCGCGCGAGCGGAGGTGTCCCGTCGCGGCAGTAGGTCTCCGGGTAGACGCCGGAGTCCTCTCCGCGCGAGCGGAGGTGTCCCGGAACGCCGCCCGAAGAAGGACCCGAACGCCCTGTCCTCTCCGCGCGAGCGGAGGTGTCCCGCACGGCGCCCCCGCCAACGTCATCCAGCTCCCGTCCTCTCCGCGCGAGCGGAGGTGTCCCGCCCTCCAAGATGTGCCGCCGGTACCAGGCGCCGTCCTCTCCGCGCGAGCGGAGGTGTCCCGGTGCTTGTCGGGGTCGGACAGGCGCATTCCGGGTCCTCTCCGCGCGAGCGGAGGTGTCCCGGCCTTCATGCCGGGGGTGGTGAACAGGGTCGGGTCCTCTCCGCGCGAGCGGAGGTGTCCCGTTGGTGGTGGAGCCGAACGCGATCAGCAGGCGGTCCTCTCCGCGCGAGCGGAGGTGTCCCGAAGCGGCTCGGGGAGGAGCGGGCGTGCGCGGTGTCCTCTCCGCGCGAGCGGAGATGTCCCGGTGCTGCCCGCGTTCGGTGAGCTGGCCGGGGCGTCCTCTCCGCGCGAGCGGAGGCGTCCCGAGGATCGCGGCGAGTACGAGTGCGGTGCCGCCGTCCTCTCCGCGCGAGCGGAGGTGTCCCGCCGCCCGTCGAGCAGGAGCCGGACGACGAGGGGTCCTCTCCGCGCGAGCGGAGGTGTCCCGCGGTGGATCTTTCCTCGGGACGCCCACTTGCGTCCTCTCCGCGCGAGCGGAGGTGTTCTGTCTCGGAACTGGTCCGGCAGGAACCGGACCATGTCCTCTCCGCGCGAGCGGAGGCGAACCGGACAAGCGGCCGGGCTACTGCTACCTCTGGCACCATGGCTTGGTGTTGAGGAGCCACTGTGGTCAAGCAACGGCAAAGCCCTCCTAACGTTGCAGGTCAAAAAGCCTGGTCCCCGCGCGAGCGGGGGTGATCCGCCGAACTCTTCGCCGTACGCCTCACGGACGGCCTGGTCCCCGCGCGAGCGGGGGTGATCCGGAGATCGTCCGGCAGGCCGCCGTAGCGCGCCGCTGGTCCCCGCGCGAGCGGAGAGCAGCGGCCCGGGCAGGGCAGCCGATGACCTCACGCGCGTCACCTCCGTGCTTACGGCGTCGCTTTGCCTGAGCGGCTCAGCCGGTCAGAAGGGGGACACGCCCCATACCATCGGAGGGTGCGGGAGACTTGGCGGTCCTGCGCATGGCTCGTCGGGGACTGGCTGAAGAAAGTCCCTGAGAAGTCCCTGAAGCCCCGGCGATCGGTTTCCCGCTTCCGTAACGGCAGGTCAGGACTTGATCGACTGTCCGGGAAGCCTGTAGGTCAAGTACAAGGAGACCGCCCGCGGCGGGCTGGCCGTCAACGTCATCGAGTGCTGAAGGGGCCGCCCCGGCCGCCCCGCTTCCCTCACCCCGTCCCCGGCCCGGATCTCTTCCGGGCCGGGGACGGCCGTGTTCCGCCCCGTTCCCCACCGCATCCGGCCGCATCCGGCACCGCAACTTCCGGATATGTTCCGGAAGTTGCGGTGCCGATCTCCCGAACCGTGGCCACATGATCGAAACCGTCGCCGGAAGCAGCCGGGGGAATCCCGCCGTGCATGGCATCTGAACAGGGGTTATCCGGCCCCGGAAGGATTCACGGCGTCAGATACCTTCCGTAATCCTTGCGGAAACCGTTGACAACCCTGTGGGGCGAATCAACACTGTCGGCGTCGACAGGCCCCGACCGCTGTCGGCCCGGGCCACCCGGCGTGGCCCGGTTACCCGGTCGTCGGCCGTGCGACGACCGACCGATCGACTCCCACCGTCGTCGTACGCACCGGCGTGCGGTGACCGGCCCACCCCGGGCCGGGGTGACCCACGCCGGTCCGTACGCGCTGCCTGGCATCGCCGCCGACCCCTACGAGGAGGCACGCACATGCACGACGCTCCCGCACAGCGGAAGAGACGCAGACCCGGCCGTATCGGCCTGCTGCCCAGGAGCAGCCGGTTCGCCCGGCTGAAGCTGCTCATCGCCAGTGCCTGCGCCGCACTGCTCGCGACCCTGGCGCTCCCGCCCGGCGCCGCCCACGCCCAGACCGTCACCTCGAACCAGACGGGCAACCACAACGGGTACTTCTACTCGTTCTGGACCGACGCCCCGGGGACGGTGTCCGCCACCATGGGATCCGGTGGCAACTACAGCACCTCGTGGCGCAACACCGGCAACTTCGTCATCGGCAAGGGCTGGAGCACCGGCGGGCGCCGGACCGTGACCTACTCCGGCAGCTTCAACCCGTCCGGCAACGCCTATCTGACGCTCTACGGGTGGTCCAGGAACCCGCTCGTGGAGTACTACATCGTCGACAACTGGGGCACCTACCGGCCCACCGGGACCTTCAAGGGCACGGTCACCACCGACGGCGGCACGTACGACATCTACCAGACCACGCGGTACAACGCCCCCTCCATCGAGGGGAACAAGACCTTCAACCAGTACTGGAGCGTGCGGCAGCAGAAGAGGACCGGCGGGACCATCACCACCGGCAACCACTTCGACGCGTGGGCCCGCGCCGGAATGCAGCTGGGCAGCCATGACTACATGATCATGGCGACCGAGGGCTACCAGAGCAGCGGAAGCTCCAACATCACCGTGGGCGGCACCTCCGGCGGCGGTGACACCGGTGGTGGTGGCGGCGGTGGTGGCGGCGGCGGTGGCGGCTGCACCGCGACCCTGTCCGCGGGCGAGCGGTGGGACGACCGGTACAACCTCAACGTCTCGGTGTCCGGCTCCAGCAACTGGACCGTGACGATGAACGTCCCCTCCCCCGCCACGATCCTGTCGACCTGGAACATCACCGCCACCTGGCCCAGCAGCCAGGTGCTGGTGGCCAGGCCCAACGGCAGCGGCAACAACTTCGGGGTCACCATCAAGCACAACGGCAACTGGACCTGGCCGACGGTGTCCTGCAGCACCGGCTAGCTCCCGGAGAGCACCACGAGCACCGCACCTGTGGCGCGGCGGCCCACCGGCCGCCGCGCCACAGCGCTCACGAGGAGACCCCGGGCCCCGGACGGGCGGACGGCAGGCAGCAGGCGACAGGCGGCAGGCAGCAGGCGGCAATCCCCGCCACGCCGAGCCCGTGGGCTACCCCCGCCCGGCCCCGGCCCGCCCGTTCCCGCCCCGTCCGGGGACACGCTCACGGCGGCGGACAGCCCACAGGGCGCGGGCCTGGGTGAGGTGGTGGCGCATGCGCCGCTCGGCGCCGTCCGCGTCGCCGGCCAGCATCAGGTCCAGCAGTTCGATGTGCTCGCGCGCGGACTCGACCAGCACACGCGTGCCACCGGCGCCGGTGAGGGCGCCGGCCAGCCCGTGGAGGCGGGAGCGGCGGCGCAGGTCGCCCACGGTCTCCACCAGGCGGGGATTGCCCGCCAGGGAGAGCAGGCCGAGGTGGAAGCGGTGGTCCGCGTCCAGGTAGGAGACCAGATCGCCGGCGCGGGCGGCGGCCACGGCCTCGTCGGCGGCGGGCCTCAGCTCGGCCAGTTGCCCGGCGGTGGCCACCCGTGCCACCCGGGCGGCGGTCGGAACCTCTATCAGTGCGCGGATCTCGGTGAAGTCCGCCAGGTCCCGCTCGGTGGTCTCAGTCACCCGGAACCCTTTGTTCCGCACCGTCTCGACCAGTCCCTCGCGCGCCAGGTCCAGCATGGCCTCGCGCACGGGGGTGGCCGAGACGCCGTACTCGGCGGCGAGAGCGGGGGCGGAGTAGACCCTCCCGGGCCGCAGTTCGCCCGCGGTCAGCGCGGCGCGGAGGGCGTCGGCCACCTGCTCGCGCACGGGCTGGTGCGGCGATACGGGTCTGCGGGGCCGGGAGTCGCTCATGGTGGCCTTTCGTGACTGGCTGGCCCCCAGCGTAGGCGGTTCCGGCCGGCGCCCCGGCCCCCGTACGGCCGCCACCCGCCGCGGCGGCGGGAGCGCAACCCCCCGCGCCGGTCAGCGGCGGGGCTTGGTCTCGTAACGGGGACCGAGGCCGGGGCCGGCGTCCTCCTGGACCTCGGTGGCCAGCTTGTGGACGGCCACCAGATCGTGCAGCAGCACCCGGGTGCGCTCCTCGGGCAGGTCCGCGGCCCGGGAGACGTCCTGGAGGTGGACGGGCTCGCCGGGGTGCCTGCCCTCCTCCGCGGCGAGGGCGCGGAAGACCTTCTCGTGCTCCTCGCCGTACGGCGGCGCACCGCGGCCGGTGAAGGTGCGGCCGGTCCGCTCCGCCGGCCGGGAGCCGCTGTCCGCGGCGCGCCGGCCCTGCTTGCCCTGGTCGCGGGTCTCCAGCCGCTCCTCGTGCGTGATCGCGGACCGGCCGGTGAGGTGGGTGCGCTGCTTGGACGCGCCGGTGGTCTCGCTCCGCTCGCTGGGCTGCCGTCCGGCCCGCTCGGCCTCGCGGGCCGCGGCCCGCTTCTGGTCCTCGTCGCCTTCCATCTTCCTGCCCGACACGGGGCCTCCCTTCAGTGGCTCGGGACCCCGGTCTCCGGGGGGCGGGAACTCGAGGTCCCGGGGTCGCTTCCGTCGGTCGGTGTCCCTTCCGCCGGGGCCGCGTTGCGCGCCTTCAGCGGTCCAGCTCGTCCTCCACCGGAGGTTTGGGGGCGTCCCGCAGACGCTGCGAGAGTCCCGGCCTGCCGCCCTTCCGGGCCTGCTCGGCCTGCTGGGCGGCACTGTGCCCGGGGTCGGAGTCGGGGTCGACCCGCACCGAGCGCGCGACCTGGTCGCGGTTGTCGTAGCGGTCCGGGGGGATGCGGCGCAGCGCCTTGAGCGCCTCGCCGGAGGCGCCGCCGACCTCCGCGGCCCGCAGCAGTTCGTCCTCGTCCGCCGGGAAGTCGACGTCCTTCAGGGCACCGACGATCTCCTGTACGTCCGTATGGGCCATGCCGTGCGGGTCACCGGCACACCGGGATGAAAACCGTCGATGGGGGCCGGTCGTCCACAGGGGTCCTGCAGCCGCCCGCTCTCGGTTACCCTCGGCGTCCGCAGCACCGAGCGCAGGGGGCGTGATGGCCGTCGACCACGTGAAGAGGCCGGGTTCCGGTTCCGGGTCCGGGTCCGGGTCCGGGTCCGCGATCAGTCTGGAGAAGGTGGAGGCCGCCGCCCCCGGGCTGGTGAGCCTGTACAAGCAGGCCGCGGTCAGCCTGGAGAAGCACCGGCTGTCGGGGCAGCGGGCCGCGGTCTACCTGGTGCTGGACCGCTCCGGTTCGATGCGGCCGTACTACCGCGACGGCACCGTGCAGCACCTGGCCGAGCAGGTCCTCGGGCTGGCCGCGCACCTGGACGACGACGGGCGGGTGCCGGTGGTCTTCTTCAGCACCGGCGTGGACGGGACCGCCGAGGTGGCGCTGGAGGACTACGCCGGGCGCGTCGAGGCCCTCCACTCCCGTCTGGGGCACATGGGCCGCACCAACTACCACCTCGCGATGGAGGCGGTGATCGACCACTACCGGGCGAGCGGTTCCACCGATCCGGCGCTGGTGGTCTTCCAGACCGACGGCGGCCCCACCTCGAAGGCCGCCGCCGAGCGCGTGCTGTGCGAGTCCTCGCGCCTGCCGCTGTTCTGGCAGTTCGTCGGGTTCGGGGAGGACGAGTTCCGCTTCCTGCGGAAGCTGGACGACCTGCCCGTGCCGGGGAAGCGGGCGGTGGACAACGCCGGGTTCTTCGCGGCCGGCCCCGATCCGCGCGCCGTACCCGACGCGGAGCTGTACGACCGGCTGACCGGCGAGTTCCCCGACTGGCTGAGGGCCGCCCGGGCCGGCGGCATCGTGCGCTGACCCGGGCGGCCGGCGGCCCGGGTCAGCGGCGGCCCGTCCACAGGTAGGTGACGGTCACCCAGCCGTTGTCGCGCAGCCCGACGTCGCGGAAGGTGCCGTCGGCCAGGTCGATGCCGGCGGGGTTGAGCACCCGGCGGCCCTTCCCGTCGCGTCCGCCGTTGTAGCCCGTGTAGTACGCGGCCTCCGCCTCGGGCACCCCCCGCGGCAGGTCGCGGAAGGTCTGGCGCACCGAGGACGGGTTCCAGTAGTCGTCGCGGATGTTCCAGGGCCCGACGTCCCACACGGGGGCGGTCACGCAGCGGGCCGGGCCGCAGACCCGCACCGAGTACTCCCTGCCGCCCTTGCGGGACAGGCCCCGCCGGGAGGGCAGGGCCACGAACCGGTCGTTCTTCCGGATGACGTGCCCGTTGGCGGTGGTACGGCCGACCAGGCCGATCCGGGTGGCGAAGACGCGGGCGCCGTACGCGGCGGCCGCCTGCGGCTCCGGCCGGGCGTCCGGGTCGGTGTCGGCCCTCACCTCCAGGCCGCGCAGCCTGATCGCGCCCTCGGGGTCCCACATCGCCAGCCGGACCTGGACGGTGGTGACGGCGCGCGGCAGGGCGGCGGTGCCGCCGCCCGCGCCGCCCGCCTCGCGCCACTCGGTCCACGGGCCGCTCCCGTCGCGTCCGCGGACGTCGAAGGCGATCCCCGATCCGTCGGGCACCTGTCCGGCGGGGCTGATCCGGATCCGGTTGGCCTGCCGGTCGAGCCGGTGCGGGGCAAGGACCTGGACGCCGTAGTCGCCGGTCGTGCGCAGTTCCCCGCCGGCGTGGCGGACGCCGCTGTCGTCGGCGTCCACCCGGGACAGGTCGGCCGCCCAGGTCTGGACGGGGCCGGGCGCCTCGCGAGCGGCGGGAGCGGGGGCCGGGGCGGCGGGGGGTGCGAGGCCGAGACCGAGGCAGAGCAGGGCCACGGCCGGCAGTGCGGTACGGGTGGCGCGGAGCGGTCGGGGGGGCCGGGGCGCGGAGCGGTGGCGGGCTGGGCGTCTGGTGCGCATCGTGGTCCTTCTGTGTCGTGCCGCGTGCCCGGACCCGGTCGGGGAACGGGGCTCGGCGGTTTCGGCTGGCTCAGTGGGCTCGGCGGGCGCGGCGGACCGGGCGGTTTCGGCGGTACCGCCGCACCGGTCGGCGCCGCATCGGGTGCATCAACCGACAAAAGCCACTTATGACACAGAAAAGCGGGGCGGTCACCCTGGGTTGCTCCCTGTGGTGACCGCCCCGCCGCGCCGCGGGCGGCGCGCCGTGCCCTACGCCGAAAGGGTGGCGGCCTTCTGACGGGCCTGCCAGAACTCCTCGAAGGACAGCAGTCCGTCGCCGTCGCCGTCGTGCTGGTCGATCAAGGTCTGGGCCATGTCCACGGTGAGGGTGTAGTCCCCCAGCTCGCCCAGCACCTTGCGGAACTCCGCCGCGGTGACCAGCCCGTCCCCGTCCAGGTCGAAACGGTCGAACGCCTCGCGCGCGGTCTCCATGTCGGCCATCGCCTGTCGTCCCCTCCCTCGTTCGGTCGTGACGCGCACACCCTAACGGGTCATCACTCGCGCCACCGGAGCCACTGGCGTATCTCAGGGCAGCACGCGCCACACCAGTACCGAGCGCGCCGGGAGCACGACCGTCTCGCCCGCCGGGTGGACCGTGCCCGGCTCCTCCCGCTGCTCCTCCCGCGCGGTGTCCACCAGCAGCTCGTACGCCTGCCCCCACGGCGGCCCCGGCAGCGTGAAGCCCCCGTCCTCGTGCCCGGCGTGGAGGACGACCAGGAAGCTGTCGTCGACGACCGGGCCGCCCAGCTCGTCGCGCTGCGGGATGTCCCTGCCGGACAGGTACATGCCCAGCGTGGCGCCGGGCGCGTACCAGTCGGGCTCGCTCATCTCCTGGCCGCTCCCGGTGAACCAGGCCAGGTCCCGCAGCCCCTCCGGGCCGTGCGCGCGCCCGGAGAAGAAGGCCTTGCGCCGCAGGACCGGATGGGAGCGGCGCAGCGCGATCAGCCGCGAGGCCAGGGCGTACAGCTCGCGCCAGGCGGGCTCCTCCAGCAGCGACCAGTCCACCCAGCCGATCTCGTTGTCCTGGCAGTAGGCGTTGTTGTTGCCGCCCTGGGTGCGGCCCATCTCGTCGCCCGCCACCAGCATCGGCACGCCGGTGGACAGCAGCAGGGTGGACAGCAGGTTGCGCAGCTGGCGCCGCCGCAGGGCCAGGACCGCCTCGTCGCCGGTCTCCCCCTCCACCCCGCAGTTCCAGGAGCGGTTGTCGTCGGTGCCGTCGCGGTTGTCCTCGCCGTTGGCCTCGTTGTGCTTGCGCTCGTAGCTCACCAGGTCGCGCAGGGTGAAGCCGTCGTGGGCGGTGACGAAGTTGACCGAGGCGTACGGCCGCCGCCCGCCCCAGGCGTACAGGTCGCTGGAGCCCGACAGCCGGTAGCCCAGGTCCCGCACGTCCGGCAGGGCTCCGCGCCAGAAGTCGCGGACGGTGTCGCGGTAGCGGTCGTTCCACTCCGTCCACAGCGGCGGGAAGGCGCCCACCTGGTAGCCGCCCGCGCCCACGTCCCAGGGCTCGGCGATCAGCTTCACCCGGCGCAGCACCGGGTCCTGGGCGATGACGGCGAGGAAGGGGGAGAGCATGTCCACGTCGTGCATGGAGCGGGCCAGCGCCGCGGCCAGGTCGAAGCGGAAGCCGTCCACGCCCATCTCCTGCACCCAGTAGCGCAGCGAGTCGGTGATCAGCCGCAGCACCTGGGGCTGGACGACGTGCAGGGTGTTCCCGCAGCCGGTGTAGTCGGCGTAGTGGCGCGGGTCGTCGGCCAGCCGGTAGTAGCCGCGGTTGTCGATGCCGCGCAGGGAGAGGGTGGGTCCCAGCTCGCTGCCCTCGGCGGTGTGGTTGTAGACCACGTCGAGGATGACCTCGATCCCGGCGGCGTGCAGCGCCCGGACCATCTCCCGGAACTCCCCCACCTGCCGGCCTCGCGTTCCGGTGGCGGCGTACGCGGCGTGCGGCGCGAAGTAGCCGATGGAGTTGTAGCCCCAGTGGTTGCGCAGGCCGCGGCGGAGCAGGTGGTCCTCGTGCGCGAACTGGTGCACCGGCAGCAGCTCCACCGCCGTCACGCCCAGCTCAACCAGGTGCTCGATCGCGGCCGGGTGCGCCAGTCCGGCGTAGGTGCCGCGCAGCCCGGGCGGGATGCCGGGGTGGCGCATGGTGAAGCCGCGCACGTGCAGCTCGTAGATGACCGAGTCGGCCCAGGGGGTCTTGGGGCGGCGGTCGTCGATCCACTCGTCCTCGCCCCCCGGCCCGGCGCCGAGGGCCGAGTCGACGACGACGCCCTTGGGCACGTACGGCGCCGAGTCCCTGTCGTCGCGCACGGTGTCGGCCAGATGCCGCTGCGGCCAGTCGCGCACGTGGCCGTAGACCTCCGGCGGCAGGCGGTAGTCGCCGTCCACCGCGCGGGCGTACGGGTCCAGCAGCAGCTTGGCCGGGTTCCAGCGGGCGCCCGTCCACGGGTCCCAGCGGCCGTGCACCCGGTAGCCGTAGAGCTGCCCGGGGCCGACGCCGGGCACGAAGCCGTGCCAGATCTCCTGGGTGTGCTCCGTCAGCGGGTACCGGGTCTCGTTGCCGTCGTCGTCGAAGAGGCAGACCTCGACGGCCTCGGCGCCGGCCGACCACAGCGCGAAGTTGGTGCCCGCCACCCCGTCCGGGCCGATGTGGTGGCGGGCCCCCAGCGGCTGGGGGCTGCCGGGCCGGAGGGCGGGGGCGGCCGCGGGGGCCCCGGCGTACCGGGACTCCCGGCGCGTCTGCTGTTCGGGTGCGCTCGACACGTCCGACACTTCGTGGCCTCCGGCGGCTCGCGGCGGGGGCGGGTTCGGGGCCCGTACGGCGTCCCTGCCGTGCGGGTCCGGTACCCGGGTCTGGCAGGAGTGTTCCCGGTGGGGCCGCCCGCCTCACCCGTGTGATCGTCTTCTTTCCGACGCCCTGCTCCGGCCGGGTGAGGGCGGGACGGGACCGGCCCGTGCCCGCCGCGGGGCCGGTACGGCCGGGAGGCGGCGGACCGCGCGGCGTTAACGGGGGCTAACCTGCCCCCATGACTGTGACTCTTGAGGTCGCCGAGGGCGTCGGCACCATCCGACTGAACCGTCCCCCCATGAACGCGCTGGACATCGCCACCCAGGACCGGCTGCGCGAGCTGGCCGAGGAGGCGACGCACCGCGACGACGTACGGGCCGTGGTGATCTACGGCGGGGAGAAGGTGTTCGCGGCGGGCGCGGACATCAAGGAGATGCGCGAGATGGACCACGCGGCCATGGTCGCCAGGTCCCGGGGGCTGCAGGACTCCTTCACCGCCGTGGCCCGCATCCCCAAGCCGGTGGTGGCCGCGGTGACGGGCTACGCGCTGGGCGGCGGCTGCGAGCTGGCGCTGTGCGCCGACATCCGGATCGCCGCCGACAACGCCAAGCTCGGGCAGCCCGAGATCCTGCTGGGGCTGATCCCCGGCGCCGGCGGCACCCAGCGGCTGTCCCGGCTGGTCGGCCCCTCCAGGGCCAAGGACCTGATCTTCACCGGCCGCCAGGTGAGGGCGGACGAGGCCCTGGCCATCGGCCTGGTGGACAAGGTCGTGCCCGCGGCCGAGGTCTACGAGCAGGCGCACGCCTGGGCGGCGAGGCTGGCCGCCGGTCCGGCGATCGCCCTGCGCGCCGCCAAGGAGTGCGTCGACGCCGGGCTGGAGGCGGACATCGACACCGGGCTGGCGATCGAGCGCACCTGGTTCGCCGGGCTGTTCGCCACCGAGGACCGCGAGACCGGGATGCGCAGCTTCGTCGAGGAGGGGCCGGGCAAGGCGAAGTTCCGCTGACGCCCTGCCGGCGGACCGGTGGGTCGGCGGGCCGGCTCACCGGTCCGCCGGTCCGCGGGAACCCGGCGGAGCACGGGGGCGTGGAACGGCGCGCGCGCCGTTCCACGCCCCGCCCCGGCGCACACGACCGGTGCGCAGACGGCACGGCGAGCTCCCAACGGCCTGCCCTGGGAGTGGAATTCGCGCTGTACGGCCGCGGGACGGCCGTTTCGCGGCCATGATGGGCCCATGGCGGGAGTGAACACGGCGCGCACGGCATCGGCACCGGGGGAGGAACCGGCCCCCGCGATCCCCTGCGACGGGCTGGGCGGGACCGGCTCGCTCGACGGGACCGGCTCACTCGGCGAGCCGGCCGGGTCCGCCGGGACGGCCGGGTTCGGCGACCCGGCCGACGCGGAGGTTCGGCTGCCCAACCGCCCCGAGTCCGCGCGCACCGCGCGCCGCCTCGTCCGCTCCGTCCTGCTGACCCGCTGGGGACTGCCCGAGGACCTCACCGAGGACACCGTGCTGCTCGTCTCCGAACTGGTCGGCAACGCCGTACGGCACACCGGGGCCCAGTCCCTCGGGCTGCGGCTGCGGCGGCAGCGCGGCCGGATCCGCGTGGAGGTGCGCGACCCCTCGCGCGGACTGCCCTGCCTGCTGCCCGTGCACGAACTCGACGTCAGCGGGCGCGGGCTGTTCCTGGTGGACCACCTCTCCGACCGCTGGGGCGTGGACCTGCTGCCGCTGGGCAAGACGACCTGGTTCGAGCTGCGGGCCGAGGAGCCCTGACCGGCGCCGGTCCCACGCGCCCCCGCCCGCCTGCCGCCGCATCCGGCCGTCCCGGCCCGCGCCCGCCTCAGCGCCCCGCGTACCGCCGCGCGCCCGCCCGGCGCCGCCGGTCGTTGCACAGCAGACACCGCCCCCAGCCCGGCGGCAGCGGATCGTCCTTGTCCCCGTACAGCGGATCGACCGCCCCGCGCGGATGCTCGCGGCAGCCCGTGCCGCCGCGGTCCTCCCCCAGTGCCCGGGCCGCGTCCAGCGCCCGGCGCAGCGCGTCCGCCAGCTGGTCCGCCTGCTCCGCCGAGGGCTCGCCGTCCAGTGTGAAGACGATGTCGGACGCGGTGTGCAGCGCGGCCCGCAGCTCTCGTAGCTCTGCCTGACTCATACCGGGCAGCGTAGGGGCCCGCACCGACAGCCGCCCGCGGCCCCGGGGCTCGCGGCTCAGGGCCCGCGGAACGAGGCGGGCTCGGCCGTCGGCCCTACGGCGGAAAACCGAGTGTGTCCCGTCAGTGGTGAAACGTAGTCTCACTCGTGATGTCTGCCACCGCCGCCAGTCCACCGCGTCCCGATCCCCCGCACCCCGAGCCCGGCGGCCCCGGCGCGCCCGCCGGTCCCGCGGCGCCCGCGGGGAAGCGGAGCCGTTCCGCCGTACGCTCGCTGCTGCGGCTGTGGCCCTTCGTCCGCCCGGTGCGGGCCCGGCTGTTCACGGCGGCGTTCGTCGCGATCCTCGCCTCCTGCCTGGGCCTGGTCATCCCGCTGATCCTGAAGTGGATGGTGGACGGGCCGATCGCCGCCCGCGACACGGGCGGGGTGTGGCTGGGCGGCGCCCTGCTGCTGGCCGTCGGCGTGCTGGAGGCCGCGCTGTTCGGGCTGCGGCGCTGGCTGGTGGCCCGTCCGCTGGCCGGGGTGGAGGCGTCGATGCGCGCCGCCCTGTTCGGGCACCTGCAGCGGCTGCCGGTCGCCTTCCACGACCGCTGGGCGAGCGGGCAGCTGCTGTCGCGCGCCACGGGCGACCTGCACCTGATCCGCCTGTTCCTGGCGTTCCCGCTCACCTTCCTGCTGGTGAACGGCACCACCATCGTCGTCGGCTTCGCCGTGCTGATGTCCCAGGAGTGGACGCTGGGGCTGGTGCTGCTGGCCCCGGTGGCGCCGCTGGTGGTGTTCTGCTCGGTCTTCGAGACGAGGTTCTCCCTCCAGGCGCGCCGGGCCCAGGACCAGATCGGCGATCTGACCACGGTCGTCGAGGAGGCCGTGCTCGGCATCCGGATCATCAAGGGCTTCGGCCGCCACCGCAGCCAGGCCCGCGCCTTCCGCGAGCTGTCGCGGCGGCTGCTGGGCACCGAGCTGCACAAGGCGCGTCTGCTGGGGGGCATCTGGGCGGCCGTCACGGCGCTGCCGGAACTGGCCATCGGCGCGACCCTGGTGTGGGGCACGATCCAGGTGGCCGACGGCGAGCTGTCGGCGGGCACCCTGGTCGCCTTCCTCACCACGGCCCTGGCACTGCGCTGGCCGGTGGAGTCCCTCGGCTTCCTGATCGCCATGAGCAACGAGTCGGCGACGGCGGCCGACCGCTACTTCGAGGTGCTGGACGAGCCGGTCCCGCCGGACGTCCTCACCGTCGAGCGCCCCTCCCCCGCCTCGCGCGGGGAGACGGAGGCCGCGCGAGGCGGTCTGCGCTTCGAGCGGGTGGTCTTCCGCCACCCGGACTCGCCCCCGGACGCCCGGCCCGTCCTGGACGGCGTCGACCTGCACGTCCGCTCCGGCGAGACCATGGCCCTGGTCGGCGCCACCGGCAGCGGCAAGACCACGCTCACCGCCCTGATCCCCCGGCTGTACGAGGCGACCTCAGGCCGGATCACCCTCGACGGCCGGGACATCGCCGCGATGCCCCGCGAGGAGCTGCGCTCGCTGGTCGCCGTGGCCTTCGAGGAGGCCACCCTCTTCTCCGCCTCCGTGCGCGAGAACGTGCTGATGGGCGCGGCGGGGGATCCGGCGGAGGGGGATCTGGCCCGTGCCCTGCGGGTCGCCCAGGCCGAGGAGTTCACCGCGGCGCTGCCGCGGGGGCCGGAGACCCAGGTCGGCGAGCAGGGGCTGAGCCTGTCCGGCGGCCAGCGCCAGCGGCTGGCGCTGGCACGCGCCGTCGTGGGCCGCCCCCGCTTCCTGGTGCTGGACGATCCGCTGTCCGCGCTCGACGTCCACACCGAGGCGCTGGTGGAGGCCGCCCTGCGCGAGGTGCTGGCCGGCACCACCGCCCTGGTGGTGGCGCACCGGCCTTCCACGGTGCTGCTGGCCGACCGGGTCGCGCTGCTGTCGCGGGGCCGGATCACCGCCGTCGGCACCCATGCCGAACTGCTGCGCTCCAGCGCGGAGTACCGCCATCTGATGTCCGGCGAGCAGCACGGGCAGTACGAGGAGGAGCGATGACCGCCACCGTCACCGAGCCGCCCTCCGGAGACGGGGACGCGCGGGAATCGCGGGACGCGAAGGCAGCGCCGTCCGGACGGCCCGGGCGGCCGGAGGAGTCCGGGCGGCCCGAGGCGTCCGACGCCTTCGACCGCGATGTGCTGCCCGCGCCGAAGGGCGCCTCGCTCCGGCTGCTCGGCTCGCTGCTGCGCCCGCTCCGGCCGCGGGTCGCGGTGGCCGCCCTCCTGCTGCTGCTCCAGCAGGCCGCCGTGCAGGCCGGGCCGCTGCTGGTCGCGTACGCCATCGACCGGGCGGTGCCCGCCCTGCGCGCCGGCGACGGCGGGCCGCTGGCCGCCGTCGCGGCGGGGTACGCGGTGTGCGCGCTGTCCTCGGGCGGCCTGCAGTACGCCTTCGTCCGGGCCGCCGCCCGGGTCAACCAGAGGGTGCTGCTGGAGCTGCGCGGCCGGATCTACCGGCACGCCCAGGTCCTCAGCGTGGACTTCCACGACCGCTACACCTCCGGGCGTCTGATCTCCCGCGCCACCACCGACGTCGAGGCTCTGCGCGAGCTGCTCGACGAGGGTCTGCAGGAACTGCTGGGCGTGATCCTGTCGGTGGTCTACATCTGCTCGGTGCTGCTCTGGCTCGACCTCGGCCTGGGCGGCGCGGCCCTGCTCTCCTTCGTCCCGCTCCTGCTGATCGTGCGGAACTTCCGGCGCCGCTCGATGCGGGTCTACCGCAGGAAGTCCACGGCCACCGCGGCGATGATCGTGAAGTTCGTGGAGACGATGAACGGCATCCGCCCCGTGCAGGCGTTCCGCCGCGAACGGGCGGGCGAGGCGGAGTTCGGCCGTCTCAACGACCGGCATCTGCGGTTCAACGGGGACGCCATCCTGGAGATGGCCCGCTACGTGGTCTCCTCCCGGCTGGTGGCCAACACCGCGCTCGCCGCCATCGTGCTGTGGGGCGCGCACCGGGTGGCGTCCGGTTCCCTGGAGCTGGGCGTGCTGGCCGCGGCGGCGCTGTACCTGCGGCGGCTGTACGACCCGATCGACCGGCTGGGGATGTTCCTCAACTCCTACCAGGCCGCGGCGGCCTCGCTGGAGAAGATCGCCGGTCTGCTCGCCCAGGCGCCCGGCGTCCCCGAGCCGGAGCGCCCCCGGCGGCTGCCGCGGCCGGCGGGTGGGCGCCCGGGCCGTGCCGTGGTCTTCGAGGGGGTGCGCTTCGCCTACCGCACGGGCGGTGAGGTGCTGCCCCGCTTCGATCTGGAGATCCCGGCCGGGCAGACGGTCGCGGTGGTCGGCTCGACGGGCGCGGGCAAGTCCACGCTCGCCAAGCTGCTGGCGCGCTTCTACGACCCCACGGCGGGCCGGGTGCTGCTGGACGGCACCGACCTGCGGGAGCTGGCCACCCCCGAACTGCGGCGCGGGGTCGTCATGGTGACCCAGGAGGCGTTCCTGTTCTCGGGCACGGTCGCCGACAACATCGCGATCGGCCGTCCGGAGGCGACCAGGGAGGAGATCGAGGGGGCGGCGAAGGCGATCGGCGCCCACGACTTCATCGCCGCCCTCCCCGAGGGGTACGACACCGACGTGCGCAAGCGCGGCGGCCGGATCTCCGCCGGGCAGCGCCAGCTGGTCGCCTTCGCCCGGGCGCTGCTGGCCGATCCGGCCGTGCTCATCCTGGACGAGGCGACCTCCTCCCTGGACGTCCCCGGTGAGCGCGCCGTCCAGCGGGCCATGGACACGGTGCTGCGCGGGCGCACCGCCGTGGTGATCGCCCACCGGCTGTCGACGGTGGAGATCGCCGACCGGGTGCTGGTCATGGACGCGGGGCGCATCGTCGAGGACGGCTCGCCGGCCGATCTCATCGCGGGCGACGGCCGTTTCGCCGGGCTCCACCGCGCCTGGCGCGACAGCCTGGCCTGACGGGCCGTCGGACGGGCATCCGGCGGGATGCCCGACGGTGTCCCCTCCGGCGGGCCGCATCCGCCGGAGGGGACACCCCCGCACCCGGCCTCCGTCAGCCTGGCAGGGGCCGATGACGGCCGGGTTTCGCGGCCGTTTCCCTCGTGTTCGGTCAGCGGACAGCGATTTTCCGACAGCGGACAGGTTCCGGCCATTTTCTTGACCTGACCCTGTCATCAACGCCGTTTCGGTGTCACTCTCTCCACGCTGTGCACGGCCGCCTCCCCCCACGGGTCCCCACACCCACAGGCGCACCATCTCCGTCTCCGCACCGCTCTCCAGCGAGGAGTTCAGCGTGACAGGCAGATCCACCCCCCGCAGACGCGCCACCGCCGCCGGCACCCTCGTCGCCGCCTCGGCGCTCCTGGCCGTCGGCCTCCAGGCACAGGTCTCCACCGCCGCGCCCCAGGCCAAGCCCGACCCCGGCGCCCTCTCCGTCAAGCTCTCCCCCTCCCAGCGGGCCGAGCTGCTCCGCGACGCCGAGGCCGACGGCCCCGCCACCGCCAGGGCCCTCGGCCTGGGCGCCAAGGAGAGGCTCGTCGTCCGCGACGTCGTCAAGAACGCCGACGGCACCGTCCACACCCGCTACGAGCGCACCTACGACGGGCTGCCCGTGCTCGGCGGCGACCTGGTCGTCGAGGAGTCGCCCGGCGGTGCGATAGCCGAGGTCGCCAAGGCCACCACGGCGAAGATCGCCGTCCCCTCCACCGCCGCCCCGGCCTCGAAGAAGCCCGCGAAGGCCGCGGCCGAGGGCAGCAGCGCCCCCCGCAAGGTGGTCTGGGCCGCCGACGGCGAGCCCGTGCTCGCCTGGGAGCGCGTGGTCGGCGGCACCCACGAGGACGGCACCCCCAGTGAGCTGCACGTCGTCACCGACGCGGCCACCGGCGAGAAGCTGGCCGAGTGGGAGGGCGTGCACACCGGCACCGGCGAGAGCATGTACAGCGGCCGGGTCGCCCTGGGCACCAGCGGGTCCAGCGGCTCGTACACGATGACCGACGCGGGCCGCGGCAACCACCGGACCTACGACCTGAACGGCGGCTCCTCCGGCACCGGCACGCTGTTCTCCGACGCCGACGACCTCTGGGGCAACGGCTCGCCGTCCAACCGTCAGACCGCCGGCGTGGACGCCCACTACGGCGCGGCCCTGACCTGGGACTACTACAAGAACGTCCACGGCCGCAACGGCGTCCGGAACGACGGCAAGGCCCCCTACAGCCGCGTGCACTACGGCAACGCCTACGTCAACGCCTTCTGGTCCGACTCCTGCTTCTGCATGACCTACGGCGACGGCGCGAACAACTCCAAGCCGCTCACCTCCATCGACGTCGCCGCCCACGAGATGACCCACGGCCTGACCTCGAACACCGCGGGCCTGCGCTACAGCGGCGAGTCCGGCGGCCTGAACGAGGCGACCTCCGACATCTTCGCCGCCGCCGTGGAGTTCAGGGCGAACAACAGCTCGGACGTCGGCGACTACCTCATCGGCGAGAAGATCGACATCCGCGGCAACGGCACCCCGCTGCGCTACATGGACAAGCCCAGCCGGGACGGCAACTCCAAGGACTACTGGTACTCCGGCATCGGCAGCGTGGACGTCCACTACTCCTCGGGCCCGGCCAACCACTTCTTCTACCTGCTCAGCGAGGGCAGCGGCGCCAAGACCATCAACGGCGTCTCCTACGACTCGCCGACCTCCGACGGCAAGCCGGTGACCGGCATCGGGATCGCGGCCGCCGAGAAGATCTGGTTCAAGGCGCTCACCGAGAAGATGACGTCGACGACCGACTACGCCGGCGCCCGCACCGCCACCCTCTCCGTCGCGGCCGACCTGTTCGGCGCGGACAGCGTCCAGCACAAGGCGGTGGCCCACGCCTGGGCCGCGGTCAACGTCGGCTCCCGGCCCGACGACGGCGGCAACGAGCAGCCGCCCGGCGACAACGTCTTCGAGAACACCGACGACCACGCCATCCCGGACCCGGGCACCGTGGAGTCGCCGATCACGGTGAACAGGTCCGGCAGCGCGCCCAGCACCCTGAAGGTGGACGTGGACATCGTCCACACCTACCGCGGTGACCTCGTCATCGACCTGGTGGCCCCGGACGGGAGCACCTACCGGCTGAAGAACAGCTCCTGGGACTCGGGCGACGACGTCCGGGCCTCCTACACGGTCAACGCCTCCTCCGAGGCGGCCTCCGGCACCTGGAAGCTGCGCGTCCAGGACGTCTACCGCACCGACTCCGGCTACATCAACGGCTGGAAGCTGACGTTCTGATCCGCGTCCCGGTCCACAAGCCGATCCACGACCGGCCCCACGTCCCGGCCCGCCCTCCGGCCCGGTGAACGCGGCGGGTACGCGAACGGAAGGGGAGCCGCGCCATCGGCGCGGCTCCCCTTCCCCGTGTCCCGGCCGGCTCAGCGCAGCAGCACCCCGGCGGCCTCCCGGGCGCCGAGGTCGTCCGGCGGCAGGGTCACCAGGCCCATCTCGGCCGGACTGGCCAGCAGCGGATGGGAGGGCAGGACGCGGACGGTGTAGCCGAACGGCCCGGTGCGGTCCAGCGCCAGCGGCCCCTCGTACAGCCGGCTCCCGTCCTCCTCCGGCCCGCCGGAGGGCTTGAGCGGTACGCGTACGGCGTCCTCGCCCGCGATGGAGTCCGACTCGTCCACCCGCCCGGCGACCGCCTGCACCTCCACGTCGCCCGTCTCCAGGCCGCCCAGGGCCACCCGCACCCGCAGCGACAGCGAACCGCCCAGCTCCACGGACTCGCAGACCGACTCCACATGGTCGACCGCCACGCGCGGCCAGCCCGCGCGCACCCTCGCCTTCCACTCCGCCAGCCGTCCGGCGGCGCCGGCGTCGGCCTCCAGCGCCCGGTGGGCGCGGGCGGCGGGGGTGTACAGCCGCTCGGTGTACTCGCGCACCATCCGGTCGGCGAGCACCTTCGGCCCGAGCCGCTCCCGGGTCTGGCGGACCATCTCGATCCACCGCTCGGGCAGCCCGTCACCGGCCGGTCCGCGGTCGTAGAAGCACGGCGCCACATGCTCGCGGAGCAGTTCGTAGAGCGCCGCGGCCTCTATGTCGTCGCGCCGCTCGCGGTCCTGCGCGCTCTCGTGCGCGGCGCCCGGGCCGCCGCCGTCGGCGGTCGGGATGGCCCAGCCGAAGTCGGGCTCGTACCACTCCTCCCACCAGCCGTCCCGCACCGAGAGGTTGAGGCAGCCGTTGAGCGCCGCCTTCATCCCGGAGGTCCCGCACGCCTCCAGCGGGCGCAGCGGGTTGTTCAGCCAGACGTCGCAGCCGGTGTAGAGCTTCTGCGCCATGGCCATGCCGTAGTCGGGCAGGAAGACGATCCGGTGGCGCACCCGGGGGTCGTCGGCGAACCTCACCAGCTCCTGGATCAGCCGCTTGCCGCCGTCGTCGGCCGGGTGCGCCTTGCCCGCGACGACGAGCTGGACGGGCCGGGTGGGATGCAGCAGCAGCTCGGTGAGCCGCTCGCGGTCGCGCAGCATCAGCGTCAGCCGCTTGTAGGACGGGACGCGGCGGGCGAAGCCGACGGTGAGCACGTCCGGGTCCAGGACGCCGTCGATCCAGCCGAGTTCGGCGTCCGAGGCGCCGCGCTGCCGCCAGGAGGCGCGCAGCCGCCGCCGCACCTCGTGCACGAGCTGCTCGCGCAGGGTGCGGCGGACCTGCCACAGCCCGGCACCGCCGGCGTCGGCGGGCAGCGCCCGCATCTCGTCGGCGGTCCAGGTGGGGGCGTGCACGCCGTTGGTGATGGAGGTGATGGGCACCTCGGCGGCGTCGAAGCCCGGCCACAGCCCGGCGAACATCTCCCGGCTGACCGAGCCGTGCAGCGTGGAGACGCCGTTGGCGCGCTGGGCGAGGCGAAGGCCCATCACGGCCATGTTGAACAGCCCCGGGTCGCCGCCGGGGTAGGTCTCGGTGCCCAGCCGCAGCACCTGCTCCACGTCCACGCCGGGCAACTCGCCGTCGTCGCCGAGGTGGCGGGCGACCAGGGCGCGGTCGAAGCGGTCGATGCCGGCGGGGACGGGGGTGTGGGTGGTGAACACCGTCCCGGCGCGCACGGCCTCCAGCGCGGTGTCGAAGGGGACCCCCTCCCCGCTCATCTCCCGGATGCGCTCCAGGCCGAGGAAACCGGCGTGCCCCTCGTTGGTGTGGAACACCTCGGGCGCGGGGTGGCCGGTGACGCGGCAGTACGCGCGCACCGCCCGCACCCCGCCGATGCCCAGCAGCATCTCCTGGAGCAGCCGGTGCTCGCTGCCGCCGCCGTAGAGCCGGTCGGTGACGTCCCGTTCGCGCGGGGCGTTCTCCTCCACGTCGGAGTCGAGCAGCAGCAGGGGGACGCGGCCGACGCGGGCCCGCCAGACGTGGGCGCGCAGGGTACGTCCGCCGGGCAGCCGCAGATCCACGCGGACCGGTGCGCCGTCCGGCTCGCGCAGCGGTTCCAGCGGCAGCTCGTTGGGGTCCAGGACGGGGTAGTGCTCCTGCTGCCAGCCGTCGCGCGACAGGCTCTGGCGAAAGTAGCCGTGCCGGTACAGCAGGCCCACCCCGATCAGCGGGACGCCGAGGTCGCTGGCGGCCTTGAGGTGGTCGCCGGCGAGGATGCCGAGCCCGCCGGAGTACTGGGGCAGGGCGGCGGTGATGCCGAACTCGGGGGAGAAGTAGGCCACGGCGGAGGGCAGTTCGCCCTCCGCGCGCTGGTACCAGCGCGGCTCGGTCAGGTACTCGCGCAGATCCCCGGCGGCGGCGGACAGCCGCTCCAGGAAGTCGCGGTCGTGGGCCAGCTCCTCCAGCCTCCGGGCGGACAGGGTGCCCAGCGTCCGCACCGGATCGCCGCCGGACGCCTCCCAGCCGTCGGGGTCGGCGCCGCGGAAGAGCTCTCTGGTCTCGGGGTGCCAGGACCAGCGCAGGTTGTGCGCCAGGTCGCTGAGCGGTCGTAGGGGTTCCGGAAGGACGGGACGTACAGAGAATCGACGGATGGCCTTCACACCTCGACGGTAGCCGGATCTCCTCCTTTTTCGCCCCGTAACCGGGAATCACGTCACCAACGGATCCATAGGCGCATATGCGCGCACTCGTCGTGCGCCCGCGCGCGGCGCCCCGGTCCGCCTTCCGCCGGTCCTCCGCCTGGCACCGGGTGCCGCCACCGGTCCGAAGACGGAAGGAGTTTCCCGGGCCATGGCGGGAACGGTCAGATTGGGCACGTTTGCTTACGAGTAGTTCACGTTGAGGCGGATGCCCGTCCCACCCGGGCGGGCAGTCTCTCCTCCTACCGCCCTTCCCGGGTTCTCCCGGAACAACCGTCACGCCAGCCGAGTGAAAGCGGACAGGAGCGGCCATGCCCCCGGCCCGTCAACGGTCTGTGGAACAGATAGAAAGAACAAAACCATCCGTAACGCCACCAGGTGATCCAATGATCGGTCGCATCCCCGTACTGGACGTCCATCCGCTCGTCGACTGCGGGCGCCGCCCGGCGAAGGCCGTGGCCGGCGAGACCTTCCGGGTCTCGGCCACGGTCTTCCGCGAAGGACACGACGCGGTCGGCGCGAACGTCGTCCTGCGCGACCCGAGCGGAAACCCGGGCCCGTGGACCCCGATGCGGGAACTGGCGCCGGGCACCGACCGCTGGGGCGCCGACGTCACCCCCGGCTCGGAGGGCCGCTGGTCCTACACCGTCGAGGCGTGGGGCGATCCGGTCGGCACCTGGCGGCACAACGCGAGGATCAAGGTCCCGGCGGGGATCGACGCCGAGCTGACCCTCACCGAGGGCGCGCTGCTGCACGAGCGGGCCGCCGCGGGAGTGCCCGAGGCCGACGGCCGCGCGGCCGTCCTGGAGGCGGTGGAGGGCCTGCGCGACACCTCCCGCCCGGTCGCCGCGCGGCTGGCCGCGGCGCTGGCGCCGGATGTGGTGTCCGCGCTGGACCGCCATCCGCTGCGCGAGCCGGTCACCGCCACCCGCCCCCTGCCGCTGCTGGTGGAGCGGAAGAGGGCGCTGTTCGGCTCCTGGTACGAGTTCTTCCCCCGCTCGGAGGGCGCGGTGGTGCAGGAGGGCGAGCCGCCCGTCCCCGGCACCCTGCGCACGGCCGCCGAGCGGCTGCCCGCGATCGCGGACATGGGCTTCGACGTGGTCTACCTGCCGCCGATCCACCCCATCGGCGAATCGTTCCGCAAGGGGCCCAACAACTCCCTGACCGCCGGCCCCCACGACGTCGGAAGCCCCTGGGCCATCGGCTCGGCCGCCGGCGGGCACGACGCGATCCACCCGGACCTGGGCACCTTCGAGGACTTCGACCGCTTCGTGGCGCGCGCCCGCGAACTGCGCATGGAGGTGGCCCTGGACTTCGCACTGCAGTGCTCCCCGGACCACCCCTGGGTCAAGGAGCACCCGGAGTGGTTCCACCACCGCCCCGACGGGACGATCGCCTACGCCGAGAACCCGCCGAAGAAGTACCAGGACATCTACCCCATCGCGTTCGACGCGGACATGGACGGGCTCGTCGCCGAGACGGTGCGGATCCTGCGGCTGTGGATGTCCCACGGGGTGCGGATCTTCCGTGTGGACAATCCCCACACCAAGCCGGTCCTCTTCTGGGAGAGGGTGATCGGCGAGGTCAACGGGGCCGATCCCGACGTCGTCTTCCTGGCCGAGGCCTTCACCCGCCCGGCGATGATGCACACCCTCGCCAAGATCGGCTTCCAGCAGTCCTACACCTACTTCACCTGGCGCAACGGCAAGGACGAGCTGACCGAGTACCTCACCGAGCTCTCCGGGGACGCCGCCTCGTACATGAGGCCCAACTTCTTCGTCAACACTCCCGACATCCTCAACGAGTACCTCCAGAGCGGCGGCCGCCACGCCTTCGAGGTCCGCGCGGTGCTCGCCGCGACCCTCTCTCCCACCTGGGGGGTCTACTCGGGCTACGAGCTGTGCGAGTCGACACCGGTCAGGCCGGGCAGCGAGGAGTACCTTGACTCGGAGAAGTACCAGCTCCGCCCGCGCGACTGGGCGGCCGCGGAGCGTGCGGGCACCACCATCGCCCCGCTCCTCACCGAACTGAACCGGCTGCGCCGCCGCCATCCGGCACTGCAGGAGCTGCGCAACCTGCGCTTCCACCACAGCGACAACCCGTCGATCATCGTCTACTCGAAGCACTGCGCACACCCGTACGCCGACACGGTTCTCACGGTGGTCAACCTCGACCCCCACCACACCCACGAGGCCACGGTCTCGTTGGACCTGGCGGAACTCGGCCTCACACCCGCTCAGGCGGACGGCGCCGAGCCGTTTCCGGTGCGCGACGAGCTCACCGGCGAGACCTATCACTGGGGCAGGGACAACTATGTGCGCCTGGAGCCGGGCCGTGCCGCGGCGCCCGCGCACATCCTCTCCCTGCGACCGTCCCCACAGACCGGAGGGTCACCCAACCATGACCGTCAATGAACCCGTCATCGACACGTTCGAGGACACGCCCGCCAAGGACCGCGATCCCGATTGGTTCAAGAGGGCCGTCTTCTATGAAGTGCTGGTCCGGTCCTTCCAGGACAGCAACGGCGACGGCATCGGCGATCTGAAGGGCCTCACCGCCCGGCTCGACTACCTGCAGTGGCTCGGCGTGGACTGCCTCTGGCTGCCCCCGTTCTTCAAGTCCCCGCTGCGGGACGGCGGCTACGACGTCGCCGACTACACCTCCGTGCTCCCCGAGTTCGGCGACCTCGCCGACTTCGTGGAGTTCGTGGACGCCGCGCACCAGCGCGGCATGCGGATCATCATCGACATGGTCATGAACCACACCAGCGACCAGCACCCGTGGTTCCAGGAGTCCCGGCGCGATCCCGACGGGCCCTACGGCGACTACTACATGTGGGCCGACGACGACAAGCAGTACCCGGACGCCCGCATCATCTTCGTCGACACCGAGGCGTCCAACTGGACGTTCGACCCGGTGCGCAAGCAGTACTACTGGCACCGCTTCTTCTCCCACCAGCCGGACCTCAACTACGAGAACCCGCAGGTCCAGGAGGAGATGATCTCGGCGCTGAAGTTCTGGCTGGACCTGGGCATCGACGGGTTCCGGCTGGACGCGGTCCCCTACCTGTACGCGCAGGAGGGCACCAACTGCGAGAACCTCCCGCAGACCCACGAGTTCCTCAGGAAGGTCCGCGCCGAGATCGACGCCCACTACCCCGACACCGTGCTGCTGGCCGAGGCCAACCAGTGGCCGGAGGACGTCGTCGACTACTTCGGCGACTACTCCAAGGGCGGCGACGAGTGCCACATGGCGTTCCACTTCCCCGTCATGCCGCGCATCTTCATGGCGGTGCGGCGCGAGTCGCGCTATCCGGTCTCCGAGGTCCTGGCCAAGACCCCGGCCATCCCCTCGGGCTGCCAGTGGGGCATCTTCCTGCGCAACCACGACGAGCTGACCCTGGAGATGGTCACCGACGAGGAGCGCGACTACATGTACGCGGAGTACGCCAAGGATCCGCGGATGCGCGCCAACATCGGCATCCGGCGGCGGCTGGCCCCGCTGCTGGACAACGACCGCAACCAGATCGAGCTGTTCACCGCCCTGCTGCTGTCCCTGCCGGGCTCGCCGATCCTGTACTACGGCGACGAGATCGGCATGGGCGACAACATCTGGCTGGGCGACCGGGACGCGGTGCGCACCCCGATGCAGTGGACGCCCGACCGCAACGCGGGCTTCTCCTCGTGCGATCCGGGCCGGCTGTTCCTCCCCACGATCATGGACCCGGTCCACGGCTACCAGGTCACCAACGTCGAGGCCGCCATGAGCAGCCCCTCGTCGCTGCTGCACTGGACCCGCCGGATGATCGAGATCCGCAAGCAGAACCCGGCCTTCGGGCTGGGCACGTACACCGAACTGCCCTCGTCCAACCCGGCTGTGCTCGCCTTCCTGCGCGAGTACGGGGACGACCTGGTGCTGTGCGTGAACAACTTCTCGCGGTTCCCGCAGCCGACCGAGCTGGATCTGAACGCCTTCAGCGGACGCCATCCGGTGGAGCTGATCGGCGGGGTGCGGTTCCCTCCCATCGGGGAGCTGCCGTACCTGCTGACGCTGGCCGGACACGGCTTCTACTGGTTCCGGCTGCGCGAACAGGCGTGAGGCGGGACTAGGGCAGGCATGGACGGCGGCGGCCCGGGAACAAGCCAGGACACGGATTGGGCCCGGGCCGCCGCGGGCAGTATTCCTCCCACCGCCGATCGCACCACCCACAAGAGTTCGCTAGCCCGCTTGGTGGGTACTCCCCGACACGTCCCGCACCGCCGGACAGCCACAGCCGCAATCCGGGACACTCTGCCGTACCTTTCGTGTGCCCGGGGAAAGGACGCCATGTCGGACAGCTCCTCGCCGCGCGCCGCCGTCGTCGCCACGCGCGAGCCGGAGGGCGCGGCGCTGCTGCGTTCGCTCACGCCACTGCTCACCGAATGGCTTCCGCGGCAACGCTGGTTCGCCGGGAAGGGGCGGCCCGTCAGCGGGTTCGCCCTCGTCGCCGCCACCGAGCTGCTGCCGTGCACGAGCGGGGCCGCGCCGGGCCTGCTGCACCTGCTCGTCCGGGCCCGCCAGCCCGGAGGGCCGGAGCAGACCCACCCGGTCCCCGCCGACTGCTACCAGTTGCTGCTCGGCGTGCGCGACGCCCTGCCGCCGCCGCTGGCCGGGTCCCTGATCGGCCACCCCGCCGACGGGCCGCTGGCCGGCCGCACCGTCTACGAGGCCCTGCACGACCCGCGGCTGGCCGCCGTACTGCTGGAGCGGCTGCGCTCCCCCGGCCGGCTCGGCCCGCTGCTCTTCCAGCGGGAGCGCGGCACCACGATCCCGCAGGGGCTGCCGCCCAGGCCGCTGAGCGTGGAGCAGTCGAACTCCTCGGTGGTCTACGGCGACAGCCACATCCTCAAGCTGTTCCGCCGCGTCAGCCCCGGCATCAACCCCGACCTGGAGCTGCCGCTCGCCCTGGCGCGGGCCGGGTCGGACCGGGTGCCCGCGCCGGCCGCCTGGTTCGAGGCGCGCCCCGGCGAACGCCCCGGCGAGGGCGGCGAGGCGGGCGAGCCGATGACGCTGGGCGTGCTCCAGCCCTTCCTCCCCGGCACCAGCGACGGCTGGCAGCTCGCGCTGGAGTCGCTGGCTTCGCACGGCGACTTCTCCCCCTCCGCCCGTACGCTGGGCCAGGCGATCGCCGAGGTGCACACCACACTGGCGCAGGCCCTGCCGGTGACGGCCCTGGGGCGCCGCCAACTGGAGTTCATCGCCTCCGGCATGAACGAGCGCCTGGAGGCCGCGGCCGCCGCCGTGCCCGCCCTGCGCCCTTACCGGGGGAAGCTGCACACCGTCTTCGACGCCGTCGCCGGACTCGGCCGCGGCGGGCGCTCCTGGTCCGCCCAGCGCATCCACGGCGACCTCCACCTGGGCCAGGCGCTGTGCGCGGGGGACGACGGCCGCTGGTCGGTCATCGACTTCGAGGGCGAGCCCGCCCGCCCCATCGCCGAACGCCGGCGCCCCCAGCCGGTGGTGCGGGACATCGCGGGCATACTGCGCTCCTTCGACTACGCGGCGTGCCAGCACGCCCGCTCCTCCCCCGAGGAGGCCGGGTGGGCCCGCGAGTGGTCCGAGAAGAACCGTGACGCCTACTGCTCCGGCTACGCCGACGCCTCCGGCTCCGACCCGCGCGACGAGGACGTCCTGCTGCGCGCGTACGAGACGGACAAGGCCGTCTACGAAGTGCTCTACGAGGCCAGGCACCGCCCCGCCTGGCTCGCCATCCCGATGTCCGCCGTCCAGCGGCTCGCGGACACCTGAACGATTCCGTGCACAGGAGGCCCCTTCCGTGACCCCCCGTCCCGACAGCCGACCGTTCTCCGAAACCTCCCCGCGGCCCGTCCGCACCGGCGGCCGGGACGAGGACGCCGTCCCGGCCGCTTCCTCCGGAGCCGCCGGCCCGAAGGACCAGGCCGGAGGCCCGGCCCCCTCCGAGGGGAAGGCCGCCGTGAAGAAGGCCGCGGCGAAGAAGACCGCCGCCAGGAAGACCGCGGGCGGGTCCACCGCGAAAACCGCCGCGAAGAAGACGGCCGTCAAGAAGGCCGCCGCCGGGTCAGCCGGGAAGGCCGTGACGAAGAAGGCGGTCGCGAAGAAGGCCGTCACGAAGAAGGCCGCGACCAGGAAGACCGCGAAGAAGGCAGCGGCCGAGCCCGCCGGGAAGGCCACATCGAAGGCCACCGCGAAGGCCACCGCGAAGGCCACCGGGGAAACCGCCGGGAAGAAGGCCCCGGCGAGGAAGGCCGCGGCCGGGCAGCCGGCGGCGTCCGAGCCCGTGGCGCTGCGCCAGGACGAGCCGCTGAAGGACCACGCCCCCAACTGGCCCGGCGCGCGCCCGCCCGCACCGCGCCGGAGCGACGACGCCCCGGCCGGACAGGACGTCGGGCGCGCCGCCGCGCTCGACCCCGGCGAGCGGCAGCGCCTGCTGCACGGCTCCCACCACGACCCGCACACGGTGCTCGGCGCGCACCGGGTGCCCGGCGGGGTGCTGTTCCGGGCGCTGCGGCCGTACGCCCGCTCCGTCACCGTCCTGGCCGGGGGCGCGCGGGCAGAGCTGCACGACGACGGGGACGGGCTGTTCTCCGGCGTGCTCCCGCTGGCCGCCGAGCCCTCGATGCCCTCCTACCGGCTGCTGGTGCGCTACGGGGAGGAGCCCGGCGAGGACGAGGTCGAGACCGAGGACCCGTACCGCTTCCTGCCCTCGATCGGCGAGCTGGACCTGCACCTGATCGGCGAGGGCCGCCACGAGGAGCTGTGGCGGGCGCTGGGCGCGCGCCCCATGACCGTCGACGGGGTGGCCGGCACCCGTTTCACCGTCTGGGCGCCCAACGCCCTGGGTGTGCGGGTCGCCGGGGACTTCAACTACTGGGACGGGACGGCCTCCCCCATGCGCTCGCTGGGCGGCAGCGGCGTGTGGGAGCTGTTCCTGCCCGGGGTCGGCGCGGGCGCGCTGTACAAGTTCGACATCACCCGCGCGGACGGCTCCCACACCCTGCGCGCCGATCCGATGGCCCGCCGCACCGAGACCCCGCCGGCGACCGCCTCGATCGTGGAGGAGTCGGCGTACACCTGGCACGACGAGGAGTGGCTGGCGCGCCGCGCCGAGCGCGCGCCCCACCAGGCGCCCCTGTCCGTCTACGAGGTGCACCTGCCCTCCTGGCGCCCCGGGCTGACCTACCGCGAACTGGCCGAGCAGCTTCCGGCGTACGTGAAGGACCTGGGCTTCACCCACGTGGAGCTGATGCCCGTCGCCGAACACCCCTTCGGCGGCTCCTGGGGCTACCAGGTCACCGGCTTCTACGCGCCCACCGCGCGCATGGGCACCCCCGACGACTTCCGGTACCTGGTGGACCGCCTCCACCAGGAGGGCATCGGGGTGCTGATGGACTGGGTGCCCGCGCACTTCCCCAAGGACGAGTGGGCGCTGGCCCGCTTCGACGGCACCGCCCTGTACGAGCACTCCGACCCGGCCCGCGCCGAGCACCCGGACTGGGGGACGCTGGAGTTCAACTTCGGGCGCACCGAGGTCCGCAACTTCCTGGTCGCCAACGCCGTCTACTGGTGCGAGGAGTTCCACATCGACGGCCTGCGCGTGGACGCCGTCGCCTCGATGCTCTACCTGGACTACTCGCGCGAGTCCGGCCAGTGGACCCCCAACGTGTACGGCGGACGGGAGAACCTGGACGCGGTGGCCTTCCTGCAGGAGATGAACGCCACCGTCTACCGCCGCTGCCCCGGCGTGATCACCGCCGCCGAGGAGTCCACCGCCTGGGACGGCGTCACCCGCGCCACCCACCACACCGGGCCGGGCGGCTTCGGCGGGCTGGGGTTCGGCTTCAAGTGGAACATGGGGTGGATGCACGACTCCCTGGAGTACATGGTCAGGGAGCCGGTCCACCGCAAGTACCACCACAACGAGATGACGTTCTCGATGGTGTACGCCTACTCGGAGAACTACATCCTGCCCATCTCCCACGACGAGGTGGTGCACGGCAAGCGGTCGCTGGTGTCGAAGATGCCGGGCGACTGGTGGCAGCAGCGGGCCGACCACCGGGCGTACCTGGGCTTCATGTGGTCCCACCCGGGCAAGCAACTGCTGTTCATGGGCCAGGAGTTCGCCCAGGGCTCGGAGTGGTCGGAGGCGCACGGGCCGGACTGGTGGCTGCTGGACCCGGCGTACTCGGCCGCCGGCGACCACCGGGGGGTGCGGGACCTGGTCCGCGACCTCAACCGCGTCTACACCGCCACGCCCGCCCTGTGGGAGCTGGACACCGATCCGGCCGGCTTCTCCTGGATCGAGGGGGGCGCGGCCGACGACAACGTCTTCGCGTTCCTGCGGTACGCCGCCGACGGCTCGCCGCTGATCGCCGTCTCCAACTTCTCCCCCGTCGTGCGGCACGACTACCCGATCGGCGTCCCCGAGGGGATCGCCGCCTGGCGGGAGGTGCTCAACACCGACGACGCGCGGTACGGCGGGAGCGGCGTGGGCAATCCCGGGCCGCTGAAGGCGGACGCGGCCCCGGCGCACGGCCGTCCGGCGGGCATCGCCCCGACACTGCCGCCGCTGGCGACGATCTGGCTCGTTCCCGCCTGACCGGCGGCGAGCCGCGGCGGCCCCGTCCCGGGGGAACGGGACGGGGCCGCCCGGGTGGCCCGGGGCGTCACGGGGAGGTCACACGCCCGCGGGCTCCTTGGCGGCGGGCCCGGTGGGGCCGGGGTCCCGCGTGGTCTCGTCACCGGCGGTCCGCTCGGGGACACCGTGGGCGGCGCCGTGAGCGGCGCCGTGAGCGGCGCCGTGAGCGGCGCCGTGAGCGGCGCCGTGGGAGTGGGCGTCGTCGAGGAGGGTCCGCTCGTCGAAGGGGACGCGGCCGGCCAGCACCTCGCCGACCCGCTCCTTGTCGATCTCCCTGGTCCAGGTGCCGACCAGCACCGTGGCGACCGCGTTGCCGGCGAAGTTCGTCAGTGCGCGGGCCTCGCTCATGAAGCGGTCGATGCCGACGATCAGGCCGACGCCGTCCACCAGCTCCGGGCGGTGGGACTGCAGGCCGCCGGCGAGGGTGGCGAGGCCCGCGCCGGTGACGCCGGCCGCGCCCTTCGAGGCGATGATCATGAAGACGAGCAGGGAGATCTGCTGCCCCACCGTGAGCGGGTCGCCCATCGCCTCGGCCACGAACAGGGATGCCATCGTCAGGTAGATCGCGGTGCCGTCGAGGTTGAAGGAGTAGCCCGTGGGGACGGTGATGCCCACGACCGGCCGGCTCACCCCCAGGTGCTCCATCTTCGCGATCAGGCGCGGCAGCGCCGACTCCGACGAGGAGGTGGACAGGATCAGCAGGAACTCGCGGCCCAGGTACCTCAGCAGGGCGAGGATGTTCACCCCCGCCACCAGCCTCAGCAGCGTGCCCAGCACGACGAAGACGAACAGCAGGCAGGTGGCGTAGAAGCCGATCATGATGACGGCCAGGGACGTCAGCGCGTCCACTCCGGTCTCGCCGACCACCGCGGCGATGGCGCCGAAGGCCCCGACCGGGGCCACCCACATGATCATGGCCAGCACCCGGAAGACCAGCCGCTGGACGTGGCCGATGCCCCGCAGCACCGGCTCGCCGGCCGGGCCCATCGCCTGGAGCGCGAAGCCCACCAGCAGGGCCACCAGCAGGGTCTGGAGGACCTCTCCCTCGGTGAAGGCGGAGACCAGCGTCGTCGGGATGACGCCCAGCAGGAAGTCGACGGTGCCCTCACCGGCGCCCTCGGCCTGCGCCGCACCGGCGCTCCTGGCCTCCTCGGTGAGCCGGAGTCCGGATCCGGGGTCCAGCACGTTGCCGACGGCCAGGCCGATGGCCAGGGCGACAGTGGACATCACCAGGAAGTAGCCGAGCGCGAGCCCGCCCACCGCGCCGACCTTGGCGGCCTTCCGCACGGAGCCGATGCCCAGCACGATGGTGCAAAAAATCACCGGCGAGATCATCATCTTGATGAGGTCGACGAATCCGGTGCCCAGCGGCTTGAGCTCCTTGGCCACGCCCGGGGCCGCGAAACCGAGCGCGACGCCCGCCAGGACGGCGGCGATCACGGCGATGTAGAGGTAGTGGGTGCGGTCCCGCCCCTTGGGCCGGGCGGCCCGCGGGTCCTGCGCGGCCTGCGCGGCCTGCGCGGTCCGCACGCTCTGCGCGGCCTGTTCGTTCTGCTCGTTCTGCGGTGGCACGTCGGGCTCCTCCGTGTTGCGGCTCCGACTCGCGTGGAGTCCCGGCGACTATGCACCCGGCTGTGAGGCCGGTCACGGTTGCGTGCATTACGTGCACGGAAAACCCGTCCGGGGGCGGGGCTCCGGCCGTACCGGCTCGCGCGGGCAGGGCCGGCAGCCGTCTTGCGCGGCCCCGGGGAGGACCGCTCGGGCGGACGAGCGGGCAGACTGGTGCCCATGCGTCTGTCCCGCCCCCGCAGCCTGGCAGGCCAGCTCTTCGCGATGCAGGTCGTGGTGGTGGCCGCCGTGGTGGCCGGGTGCGCGCTGTTCACCTACCTGAACGACTGGCGGCAGGCCGAGACCGCCGCCCGGCACCGCGCCACCGCCACCGCCCGGACGATCGCCGACTCGCCCTCGGTGGCGGAGGCGATCGGCTCGCCGGACCCGAGCGCGCTCCTCCAGCCGTACGCCGAGCGGGTCCGCCGCGACACCGGCGTCACCTTCGTCACGATCATGGACCCGCGCGGCATCCGCTGGACCCACCCCGAGCCGGACCGCATCGGCCTGCGCTTCGTGGGCCACATCGGCCCCGCCCGGCGCGGCGAGACCTTCCACGAGACCTACACCGGCACCCTCGGCCCCTCGGTTCGGGTGGTCACGCCCGTGCGCGACGGCGGCGGGCGGATCGTGGGGCTGGTGAGCGCCGGGATAGCCGTGGAGCGGATCACCGACGAGGTGGAGCGGCAGATGGCCGTCCTGCTCGCGGTGGCCTCGGGCGCGGTGCTGCTCGGCGGGCTGGGCACATATGTGATCAACGCCCGGCTGCGCCGCCACACCCACGGCATGAACGCCGCCGAGCTGAGCCGGATGCACGCCTACCACCAGGCCACGCTGCACGCCGTGCGCGAGGGGCTGGTCATGCTCGACGGGCAGCGCCGCGTCGCCCTGATCAACGACGGCGCCCGCGAGCTGCTCGGCCTGGCCGGGCGCGAGACCGTGGGACTGGGCGTCGCCGAGCTGGGACTGCCCGCGCCGCTGACCGGGGCGCTGCTGGCCTCCGAGCCGCGGGTGGACGAGGTCCATCTGACCGGCGAGAGGGTGGTCGTGGTGAACACCTCGCCGGTCTCGGCGCGCGATCTGCGCGGCACGGTGGTCACCCTGCGCGACCACACCGAGCTCCAGGCGCTGGCCGGCGAGCTGGACTCGGTGCGCGGCTTCGCCGAGGCGCTGCGCTCGCAGGCGCACGAGGCCGCCAACCGGCTGCACACCGTGGTCTCCCTGATCGAGCTGGGGCGCGAGCGGGAGGCGGTGGAGTTCGCCACCGCCGAGCTGGAGCTGGCACAGGCGCTGACCGATCAGGTGGTGGCGGCGGTCGCCGAGCCGGTGCTGGCCGCGCTGCTGCTGGGCAAGGCGGCACAGGCCAACGAGCGAGGGGTGGAGCTGGTGCTCACCCGGGACAGCAGTGTCGACGACGGCCTGCTGCCGCCGGACCTGCCCGCCCGGGATCTGGTGACGGTGCTGGGCAACCTGATCGACAACGCGCTCGACGCCGCGTCCGGGGACACCACCGGGGACGCCGCCGCCCGGGTCACGGTGACCGTACGGGCGTCGGAGCGCGAGCTGCTGCTGCGCGTGGCCGACACCGGGCCGGGCATCGGCCCGGAGGAGGCCGGGGAGGTCTTCCGGCGCGGCTGGTCCACCAAGCCGGGCGGGCCCGCGAGCCGGGGGCTGGGCCTGGCGCTGGTACGGCAGACCGCACGGCGGCACGGCGGCACCGTGGAGCTGGCCGGTGCGCCCGGCGGCGGCGCGGAGTTCACCGTACGGCTGCCGCTGCGCGCCGCCGCGGGGGCGACGGCGTGACCGGGCCGGGGGCGGGGGCCGGGAGCGGGGGCGGCGGTACGGAGGCCGGGCCGATCAGGGTGCTGGTGGTCGAGGACGACCCCGTGGCCGCCGACGCCCACGCCCTGTACGTCTCCCGGGTGCCCGGTTTCGCCGTCGCGGGGGTGGCGCACTCCCGGGCGGAGGCCGGGCGGGCCCTGGAGCGGCTGGAGGTCGATCTGGTCCTGCTCGACCTCTACCTGCCCGACGGCCACGGCCTGGCCCTGGTGCGGGCGCTGCGCGCGGCGGGCCACACCACCGACGTCTTCGCCGTCACCTCGGCCCGCGACCTGGCCGTCGTGCGCGAGGGGGTCTCGCTCGGGGTGGTCCAGCACGTGCTCAAGCCCTTCACCTTCCCCGCACTGCGCGAGAGGCTCCAGCGGTACGCCCGGTTCCGGGAGACGATCGCCTGCGCGGGCGCGCAGGCCCGCAGCCAGGCGGAGGTGGACCGGGCGCTGGCCGCGCTGCGGGCTCCGGGGCGCGTCACGCTGCCCAAGGGACTGAGCCCCGCCACCCTGGAGGCGGTCACCTCCGCACTGCGCGCGGCCGCCGGGGAGGGGCTGACGGCCTCCGCGGCGGCCCGGCGGGTGGGAGTCAACCGGATCACCGCCCGCCGCTACCTGGAGTACCTGGCCGGCACCGGACAGGCCGAACGCGCCCCGCGGTACGGGCAGGTGGGGCGGCCGGAGCTGCACTACCGCTGGCGCGGCTGACGTTGCCGCGGGCGCGGCCGGCCCGGCACCGGCCCCGGACGCGCACCGCGCCCGCGGCGGCCCCGTGGGAGGGGGCACGCGACGGGCGCGGCGGCACTGGTGGAGGAGGCGGCGCGGGCGGCGGGAACGGCCTCGGGCCGGTGGACGCACCGCTCAGAAGACGGCCTCGGTCTCGTCCATCCGGTCCTGCGGCACCGTCTTCAGCTCGGTGACCGCGTCGGCCAGCGGCGCCATGACGATCTCGGTGCCGCGCAGGGCCGTCATCATGCCGAAGTCGCCGCGGTGCGCGGCCTCCACGGCGTGCCAGCCGAAGCGGGTGGCCAGCACCCGGTCGTACGCGGTGGGGGTGCCGCCGCGCTGCACGTGGCCGAGGATGACCGGACGGGCCTCCTTGCCCAGGCGGTGCTCCAGCTCGATGGCGAGCCGGTTGCCGATGCCGGTGAAGCGCTCGTGCCCGTACTGGTCGATCTGCCCCTTCTCGTAGGGCATCGAGCCCTCGGCCGGGCGCGCGCCCTCGGCGACGCAGACGACCGCGAACTTCTTGCCGCGCGCGAAGCGCTCCTCGATCATCTTGCACAGGTCGTCGACCTGGAAGGGCCGCTCGGGCACGCAGATGCCGTGGGCGCCGCCGGCCATCCCCGCCTCCAGCGCGATCCAGCCCGCGTGGCGCCCCATGACCTCGACGACCATCACGCGCTGGTGGGACTCGGCCGTCGTCTTCAGCCGGTCGATGGCCTCGGTGGCCACCGTGACGGCCGTGTCGAAGCCGAAGGTGCGGTCGGTGGCGGAGATGTCGTTGTCGATCGTCTTGGGCACGCCCACCACCGGCAGCCCGGCGTCGGCGAGCATCCGGGCGGCGGTGAGGGTGCCCTCGCCGCCGATCGGGATGAGCGCGTCGAGGCCGAGCCTCTCCAGCAGCTCCTCGGAGTTCTGGCACGCCTCCCGCAGCCGGTCGCGCTCCAGCCGGGCCGAGCCCAGGATGGTGCCGCCTCTGGCGAGGATGCCGGAGACGGAGTCGATGTCGAGTTCGCGGTAGCGGCCGTCGAGCAGGCCCTTGAAGCCGTCCTCGAAGCCGATGACTTCGTCGTGCCGGTCGACCACGGCGCGGTGCACGACCGAACGGATCACGGCGTTCAGACCGGGGCAGTCGCCGCCTGCGGTGAGGACTCCGATGCGCATGGGGATCGCTTCTCCTGCTCGCTGCTGGTTCGGGGGTGCGCCGCCGCGATTGTTTCACGCCCTGAACGCATTCCCGCCTCCCGTCTCACATACCGTTCGAGACACGACCGGCACGCGGCATCACGGGGCACGGCGGTAGGGTCAAGGGTAGTCAAAGGAACAAGTGCCCGGATAAGCCCTGCCGGAGCCGTTTCCAGGGGTTTTCGCGGGGATCCCCGCAGGTTCTGCGGGGTCCCGCGGGGTTCCCCCGGGTCCGCGCGGTCTCCCTGGGTGGTCTCCCGGCTTCCGGCACTTTTCCGCCACGGCGTGCCCGGGTACCCGACGGGAGCAGGGCCCGCAGGGGCCCTGGGCACGACGAACAGGGAGAGCACACGTGACGCGCAGCGTGTACGTGACCGGCATCGGCCGCGGGGACGGCCGCCAGGTCGTGGAGCTGGGAGTCATGGAACTCCTGTCCCGGCGGACGGGCCGGGTCGGCGTCTTCCGCCCGCTCGCCCACGACGGCCCCGATCCCATCTACGACCTGCTGCGCAGCCGCTACCGGCTCTCCCAGCCCGCCGGGACCGTGGTCGGACTCGGCTACGACGAGGCCGTGGCCGTCCTGGCCGACCGGGGCATCGACGAGCTGGTGTCCCTGCTGGTGGACCGCTTCCACACGGTCGCCCGCGGCTACGAGGCCGTCCTCGTCCTGGGCACCGACTTCGCCGACACCGCTCTGCCCGCCGAGCTGGCGCTCAACGCGCGCCTGGCCAACGAGTTCGGCGCCCCGGTGCTGCCGGTGGTGGCCGGCACCGGCCAGGACACCGACTCGCTGACCGCCGAGGTCCGCAACGCCTACCACGCGTACGCCTCGCTGGGCTGCGAGGTCCTCGCCATGATCGCCAACCGGGTCCCCGACGGCGCGGCGGTCGGCGCCGCCGGCCTGGACGGGCACCTGCCGGTGCCGGTGTACGCCCTGCCCGAGGACCCCGCGCTGGCCGCGCCGACCGTCGCCCAGGTCGCCGAGGCGCTGGGCGCGAAGGTCCTCCAGGGGGACCCGGCCGGGCTCGCCCGGGACGTGCGCGGTTTCGTCTTCGGCGGCGCCACGCTGCCGACCTTCCTGCCCGCCCTCACCGAGGGCTGCATGGTCCTCACCCCCGGGGACCGCGCGGACCTGGTCGTCGGCGCGCTGGCAGCCCACTCCGCGGGCTCCCCCGCCATCGCCGGGGTGCTGCTCACCGTCGGGGAGCACCCCGGCGAGGAGACGATGGCGCTGGCCGCCCGGCTCTCCCCGGGCACCCCGGTGCTGTCGGTGCCCGGCGGCTCGTTCTCCACCGCCGGCGAGCTGATGTCCCTGGAGGGCAGGCTGACCACGGCCAACCCGCGCAAGGCGGAGATCGCCCTCGGCCTCTTCGAGGGCCACGTGGACACCGCCCGGCTCACCGAGCGGCTCTCGGTGGTCCGCGGCGACCGGGTCACCCCGATGATGTTCGAGCACGAGCTGATCGAGCGGGCGCGGGCCGACCGCCGCCACGTCGTCCTGCCGGAGGGGACCGAGGAGCGGGTGCTGCGGGCGGCCGAGGTGCTGCTGCGCCGGGGCGTGTGCGATCTGACGCTGCTGGGCGACGAGACCGCGATCCGCAAGCGCGCCGCCGAGCTGGGCATCGACCTGGGCCTGCTGGGGCCCGAGGAGCTGCCCGAGGGGCCGGGCGCCTTCGCCCGCGCCGTGGACCCGTACACCTCGCCGCTGCGCGAGCGCTTCGCCGAGCTGTACGCCGGGCTGCGCGCCCACCGGGGCGTCACCTACGAACTGGCCTACGACCAGGTGGCCGACGTGTCGTACTTCGGCACCCTGATGGTCCAGGAGGGGCTGGCCGACGGCATGGTCTCGGGCGCGGCCCACTCGACGGCGGCGACGCTGCGGCCCGCCTTCGAGATCATCCGCACCAAGCCGGACGCCGAGATCGTCTCCTCGGTGTTCTTCATGTGCCTGGCCGAGAAGGTGCTGGTCTACGGCGACTGCGCCGTCAACCCCGACCCGGACGCCGAGCAGCTCGCCGACATCGCCGTCCAGTCCGCGGCCACCGCCGCCCGGTTCGGCGTGGACCCGCGGATCGCGATGCTGTCGTACTCCACCGGCACCTCCGGCTCCGGCGCGGACGTGGACAAGGTGCGGCGGGCGACGGAGCTGGTGCGCGAACGCCGCCCGGACCTGCTGGTGGAGGGGCCGATCCAGTACGACGCGGCGGTGGAGCCGTCGGTGGCGGCGACCAAGCTGCCGGAGTCGAGGGTCGCGGGACGGGCCACCGTGCTGGTCTTCCCGGACCTGAACACCGGCAACAACACCTACAAGGCCGTCCAGCGCTCGGCCGGCGCGGTGGCCGTCGGCCCGGTCCTGCAGGGTCTGCGCAAGCCGGTCAACGACCTCTCGCGCGGCGCTCTGGTGCAGGACATCGTCACCACCGTGGCGATCACCGCGATCCAGGCGCAGCAGAGCCGGCGGGCCGCGGACGCGGCGGCCGGCCCCGCCGGTTCCACCGAGCCCACCGAACCGACCGGCCCCGAGGGGAAGGCTGCGAACGAGTGAGAGGCACCCGCGTCCTCGTCCTGAACACCGGCTCCTCGTCGGTGAAGTACCAGCTCCTGGACATGGCCGACGGCTCCCGCCCGGCCGCCGGCCTGGTCGAGCGGATCGGCGAGCGCACCTCGTACCTGCGCCACGCCCCGGCCGGCGGCCCCCGGCGCGAGCGCGAGGAGCCGGTGCCCGACCACCATGCGGCGCTGGGGGCGGTCGCCGAAGAACTGGCCCGCGACGGACTGGGCCTGGACTCCCCCGGACTGGCCGCCATCGGCCACCGGGTGGTGCACGGCGGGCGCCGCTTCACCGAGCCGACCGTGATCGACGACGCGGTGCTGGCCGAGATCGAGCGCCTGGTTCCCGTCGCGCCGCTGCACAACCCGGCCAATCTGGCGGGCATCCGCACGGCCATGGCGCTGGCGCCGCACCTGCCGCAGGTGGCGGTCTTCGACACCGCCTTCCACACGACGATGCCGGAGTACGCCGCCCGGTACGCCATCGACACCGCCGTCGCCGACGCCCACCGGGTGCGCCGCTACGGCTTCCACGGCACCTCGCACGCGTACGTCTCGCGCAGAACGGCCGAGCTGCTGGGCCGGGATCCGTCCGAGGTGAACGTCATCGTGCTGCACCTGGGCAACGGCTCGTCGGCCTCGGCGGTGCGCGGCGGGCGGTGCGTGGACACCTCCATGGGGCTCACCCCGCTGGAGGGTCTGGTGATGGGCACCCGTTCCGGTGACATCGACCCGGCGGTGGTCTTCCATCTGGCGCGGGTGGCCGGGATGCCGGTCGACGAGATCGACGTCCTGCTGAACAAGCGCAGCGGCCTGCTGGGCCTGTGCGGGGACAACGACATGCGGGAGGTCCTGCGCCGGATGGCGGGCGAGGGGCCGGACGCGGAGTCGGCGAGACTGGCCTTCGACGTCTACGTCCACCGGCTGAAGAAGTACATCGGCGCCTACTGCGCGGTGCTCGGCCGGGTGGACGCGGTGGCCTTCACCGCCGGGGTCGGCGAGAACGCGGCCCCGGTGCGGCAGGCCGCCGTCGACGGGCTGGAGGGCCTGGGCCTGGCCGTGGACGCGGAGCTGAACGCCGCGCGCGGCGGCGGGCCCCGGCTGGTGTCCCCGCCCAGCGCGCGGGTGGCGGTGGCCGTGGTGCCCACCGACGAGGAGCTGGAGATCGCCGGCCAGACGTATGCGCTGGTGGGCGACGGCACCGCGGGACGGATGTGAGCCGGCTCACCCCCTGGAACGTTCCGCCACTGAACAAAAGATAGGATCGCCCCATGCGCCGTTCCAAAATCGTCTGCACCCTGGGCCCCGCCGTGGACTCCTACGATCAGCTCAAGACGCTGATCGAGGCCGGCATGAACGTGGCCCGCTTCAACATGAGCCATGGCAGCCACGCCGAGCACGAGGAGCGCTACCACCGTCTGCGCAAGGCCTCCCAGGAGACGGGGCGCGCGATCGGCGTGCTCGCCGACCTCCAGGGACCCAAGATCCGCCTGGAGACCTTCGCCGACGGCCCCGTCGAGCTGGTGCGCGGCGACGAGTTCACCATCACCACCGAGGACGTCCCCGGCGACCGCACCGTCTGCGGCACCACCTACAAGGGCCTGCCGGGCGACGTCTCCAAGGGCGAGACGATCCTGATCAACGACGGCAACGTCTGCCTCCAGGTGATCGACGTGGACGGCCCCCGGGTGCGCTGCATCGTCATCGAGGGCGGTGTGATCTCCGACCACAAGGGCATCAACCTGCCCGGTGTGGCCGTCAACGTCCCGGCCCTGTCGGACAAGGACGTCGACGACCTGAAGTTCGCGCTGGAGATGGGCTGCGACATGGTGGCGCTGTCCTTCGTGCGCGACGCCGCCGACGTCCGCGACGTCCACCGGGTGATGGACGAGGTGGGCCGCCGGGTGCCGGTGATCGCCAAGGTGGAGAAGCCGCAGGCGGTGGAGAACATGGAGGAGGTCGTCCTCGCGTTCGACGGTGTGATGGTGGCCCGCGGCGACCTGGCGGTGGAGTATCCGCTGGAGAAGGTGCCGATGGTGCAGAAGCGGCTGATCGAGATGTGCCGCCGCAACGCCAAGCCGGTGATCGTGGCGACCCAGATGATGGAGTCGATGATCACCAACTCCCGGCCCACCCGCGCCGAGGCCTCCGACGTGGCCAACGCGATCCTGGACGGCACGGACGCGGTGATGCTCTCGGCGGAGTCCTCGGTGGGCCAGTACCCGATCGAGACCGTCAAGACCATGTCGAAGATCGTCCAGGCCGCCGAGGAGGAGCTTCTCTCGCGCGGCCTCCAGCCGCTGGTGCCCGGCAAGAAGCCGCGCACCCAGGGCGGTTCGGTGGCCCGCGCGGCCTGCGAGATGGCGGACTTCCTCAACGGCAAGGCGCTGGTCGCCTTCACCAAGTCCGGTGACACCGCCCGGCGGCTCTCCCGCTACCGGGCCGCCCAGCCGATCCTGGCCTTCACCACCGAGCCCTCCACCGCCTGCCAGCTCACGCTGAGCTGGGGCGTGGAGTCCTTCGTGGTGCCGCACGTGGACCACACCGACGACATGGTGGACCTGGTCGACGCCGAACTGCTCAAGCTCCAGCGGTACAACACCGGCGACACCATGATCATGACGGCCGGCTCGCCTCCCGGCATCCCCGGCACCACCAACATGGTGCTGGTGCACCACCTGGGCACCGACAAGCGCTGACCTCGTCCCTCGGCTTCCCGGCCCCTCGCCCGCGGCGCGGCGAACGGCGGCGGCCCGCGTACCTCCAGGGGTACGCGGGCCGCCGCCGTTCGCCGCGCCGCGGGTGTCAGTTCTCGTTGTAGAGCTTCATGCCCGGGATGTGCAGGTCGCCGCCGAACTGGCCGGCCTGTCTGACCGACACGTCCGTGAAGAACACCTCCGGGATGTTCAGCGGCGGCGGCGACTCGGGGCTGAAGGTGATCGGGATGAGCCCGAAGAGCTTGCCCTTGAGCTCCTCGGTGTACATCGTCACCGTGCCGTTGCGGATGGTGGAGGTGCTCCCCTCGGCCGCCTTCACGTGCGCGGTGCTGCCGCCGGGGCCCTCCACCAGCTGGTGCAGGTCCCGGATGTCCACCGAGCGGGCGGTGAACTTCAGGGCGTTCTTGACCGTGCCGTTGTGGGTGCGGACCTTGACGATGCCGTGGTAGTCCAGGCCGTGGAGGGTGAGCAGGCTGGTCTCCAGCACCCACGGGGCGTTGGGCAGCACCGCCTCGGTCCGCTCCTCCTCCGCGTCGGCCAGTGCCTCGGCGTCGTAGGTCGGGCAGGGGAAAGGCTCCTTGCCGGAGGCGTCCGCCCCGGGGACGGCCGCCTCCTCCGTTTCCCCGGCGGCCTTCTCGCGCGCCTCGCCGGCCTTCTCCCGCGCACCGCCGACGGTGTCCTCCACCGCGTCGCCGACGCGGTCGGCGGTGTCCTTCAGCCCCTTGCCGACACCGTCGACTGCACCGTCCGCGGCGTCGCCGACGGTGTCCTCCAGCGGGGTGCCGGAGCCGCCCCCGAGCTCCCCGGACGGCGACGGGCTGGGCGAGGCGGAGGGCTCGGCCGCGGCCTCGGCATCCTTCTCGTCCGGAGTGAACAGGTCCTTGATGGCGTCGCCGATGCCCAGCGGGTCCAGCGGGTTGCGCTCCTCGGTCTGCGAGGGGCTCGGCTCGGGCTCCGGCGTACCGGCGTCCTTCTCCTCCCCGCCTCCGGTGCCGCCGGAGGCGGAGCCCGGCTGGGAGCCGGTTCCTCCGTCGGCAGGGGGCTCGGCGGGTGCCGTGGTGCCGGGCTCGGGCGCGGGGGAGGCACCGGGCTTCGCGTCCCGGCCGTCCTGCCCGCTCCGGCCGTCCTGCCCGGACTTCTCCTTCTCCGCTTCCCGTCCGCCGTCCTCCTCCGCCTCCTTGTCGGGGGCGGTCACACACGGCCCGTCCCTGAAGGGGTTCTTCGGCAGCGGCTCGGCGAGCGCGAGCTTGGGGGTCAGCCCCATGCCCATGAGCACGGCCGACGGCATGGCGGCCAGTGCTATCGCCTTGCCCGCGGGAACGTGCAGCCGGGTCAGCAGCGGCTTCCTCGGGGCGGCGTGGCGCGGCCCGCTCCCGGTACGCCGGGGCGGCGCGGCCGCGGCCGCGTCCTCCTGGTTCAACTCGTCAGGCATCACGGTGCGTCCCGTTCTGTCCGTCGTCCGCCCCGGCGGGGGCCTGCTCGACGATGGCCAGGCCCACCTCCTGCGGAGCCTCTTCGGGCGCGGGACCACCGGGAACGTCCCCGGTCTCCGCGGGCTCGGCCGGCCGCTCCTTGTTCTGCACCCAGGAGAGGCCCATCGCGCCGCCGACCATCGCCAGCAGGAAGCCCACGAAGAGGCCTCCGAGGTTGGAGACCACCAGCGAGACCAGGGCCAGCAGGATGGCGGCGACCCCGCTGAACACCCGGGAGTGCGGCTGGAACCACAGGGTCAGGCCCAGCACGAACAGCAGCACGCCGATGATCAGCGATCCGGAACCCGTGGTGGTCGCCAGCCGGAAGGACAACTGGCTCAGGCTGGGGTCGGCGTACGGGATCCAGATGATCGGTACGCCGCCCAGCAGCGTCAGCAGTCCCGCCCAGAAGGGGCGCTGCCAGCGCCACAGGCGGAACGACTGCCGCCAGTGGCTGATGCGTTCACGCGCTCCCGGCGACTCGGCACTCATCAGAAAACAGCTCCCTAGGGCCGAACTGTCCATAAAGATCGATGGCACTGCGGGGAGGCGGAAGACCGGCTCGGCGGTCCCCCGCCCCCTCTCCGCTCAGTGCGTCAGAAGCACTCGTTCTTGCCCTTGGCGACATTCAGCGAAAGGCCGGAGAGCTTGAAGGTGCCGGCGCTGGTGGCCCAGGACGTCTGCTTGACGCCGGTGAGCACGGCCTCGTCGGCCTCCTGCGCGAAGGAGCCCGGAAGCACGGCGTCGCCGTCCTTCAGACCCGGGCCCTTGCTGGTGTCGTTCGCCGAGACGCCGATGTTGATGTTCTTGAACGTGGCGTCGGCGTCGAGCTGGTCGAGGTCGATGTAGAGGTTCTTCGCCTCGACGACCTTGCCGTCGTTGCCCGCGTTCAGCTTCACCGAGACATCGCCGAAGACCGGAACGGGGATGACGACGGACTGGCAAAGCCCCCTGAGCTCGGCGCTCTTGAAGGCCGACACGGCGACGGGGACCTTCTTGCCCCCGTGCACGGTGTCGATCGTGCCGTACTGCACGAACCCCTTGCCGTCCAGCCGGTCAACCGAGACCTTCGCCTGCTGACCGGAGACGCTGAACGACGCGGCGAGTGCACCCTGTGCCAGGGCGACCCCGACCGCCGCCGTGGCGGCGACGCTGGGGACCATGACGACGGCGAACCGCTTCCATCTGGTCCCGCCACGAGCCACAGACTCCATGACTTTCCTCCTTCTCGGACGTACATCTCCGGCCCGGGCCGGACCCGGACGGGATGGGAGAAGTGCTACGTCCTCGGGAAGGGGAGCGCCGTTCCCCGGATTCACCAGATTCCGAAGCGCCGGCGATCACCCCCGAGCGACAACCACTGGCCGCGCTCTCGCGCGACCTGCCGGACAGGCCCTGCCCCTGGGCAGAGACCCCCCTGTCCGCGGCCGGCGTCACCGACGCCGGCCCGCCCGGTGGGGACCCATGGTCCGGTTGCGCCCGGATGTGGTGTGCCGGGCTGCGGACGATGGACCGAGCGTGGCCGATCGTGGTCCATGAGAGGCCGGGGCACAAGGGGCTCGTTACTTGCGAGTAACGGGAAGATGACCACGCCTGCGCCGAAAGTGATCAAGCAGGCACCCAGGGTTGCCGGGAGAAACGATGGGCGAGCGGATCAACCGGACTTGACGGGACCAAACACCCCAGGTGGTTTACTGCGAGTAACAGCGGCCGCGATTACCAAGTTTCGGTAAAGACGCGGCCGCTGTTGATCGTTATGTCAACAAGTCCCGGACCACTGGAACCGGCAGGTCAGAAGAGGACGCGGGCAAGGGCACCGCGTGCCGCGACCACCCTCGGATCCTCGTGTCCCACCACCTCGAAGAGCTCCACCAGACGGACGCGGGCGGCCTCCCGGTCGTCACCCGCCGTGCGGCGGACCGTCTCCACCAGCCGCCCGAAGGCGTCCTCGACGTGCCCGCCCGCCAGGTCGAGGTCGGCCGCCCTCAGCTGCGCCCGCACGTCGGCGGGCGCCTCGGCCGCCTCCTTGCGCACCTGGGCCGCGTCCAGCCCCTGGACGCGCTGCAGGAGTTCGGCCTGGGCCAGACCCAGCTTGGCCTCGGTGCTGGCCGGGTCGCCGGCGAGGACGTTCCGGTACGCCTGGATCGCACCGCCCAGGTCCCCCGCGTCCAGCGCGGAGTGGGCGGCGGCCAGCGCCGGGTCCTCCGGGACACCGGGTGCGGCCGGGGCCTGCTCGCCGACCTCGCCGCCCTCCACGGAGATGCCGGTGATGCCGAAGCGCTGCTCGGCGACCTGGACGAGCTGGTCCAGCACCTCGCGCACCTGCTGTTCGGGCGCCGCCCCCTGGAACAGCGGCAGGGCCTGGCCGGCCACCACCGCGAAGACGGCCGGGATGCCCTGCACCCCGAACTGCTGGAAGAGCATCTGGTTGCGGTCGACGTCGATCTTGGCGAGGAGGAAGCGCCCGGCGTACTCGTGCGCCAGCCGCTCCAGCAGCGGCCCGAGCTGCTTGCACGGGCCGCACCACTCGGCCCAGAAGTCGATGACGACCGGGACCTCGGCGGAGCGCTGGAGCACCTCCTGCTCGAAGTCCGCCTCCTCGACGTCGATCACCAGGGCCGCCGGGACCGCTCCGGCCGCGCCGGCACCACCGGCCCCGCCCTGCTGCCGGGCGGCCCGGGCACGGGCCTCCTCGGCCTTCTGCTTGGCCTCCCCGGCCGCCTTCACCGCGGCGAGGTCGACCACTCCGCTCATGGACATGTTGCGTGGCTGCATGTGACCAGTCTCCCCCGTTCCGGGACCGTTCCGTGCAGCGTGTCTCACATCGGTGCCGGGTCCCCGTCCGGCGCCAGTGGTTGCCGCGTGATCGCCGCTCGCTCCGGAGGCGCCGGAACCAGCTTTTCGATACGGCTCGTAGCGTAACTGATGACCCCGGCTACAGTCACCCCATGGCCGATTCCGCTCGACGCACGGGCAGGCCGCGCAGCGCCGCGGCGGACCGCGCGATCCTCGACGCGACACGCTCGGCCCTGGTCGAGCTGGGGTGGGGCGGGCTGACCATGGGCGACGTGGCCATGCGCGCGGGAGTGGCCAAAACCACCCTCTACCGCCGCTGGACGAACAAGAGCGAGATGGTCGTGGACGCCGTCGCCGTCCTCTTCGACGAGCTGGAGCTGCCCGACCGCGGCAGTCTGCGGGCGGACGTCGAGGGCGTGGTGCTCTCCTTCGCGGCGCTGCTGGAGCGGCCGGAGGCGAAGACGGCCCTGATGGCCGTCGTCGCCGAGGCCACCCGCGACGAGGCGCTGCGCGCCCGTATCCGCACCGCCATCGTGGAACGCCAGAAGCGCCTGGTGGTCACGGGCCGCCGCCGCGCCCAGGCCCGCGGCGAGCTCCCGCCCGACGCACCCGGTCCGGAGGGCGCCGCCGCGGCGGACCGCGCCGCGGACCTGATCTTCGATGTGATCGCGGGCGCGGTCGTCCACCGCTCACTGGTCAGCGCGCAGAGGGTCACCCCGGCGTGGGCCCGTGCCCTGACCGCCCTGCTGCTGCACGGCCTGTCCCCCGCCTCCGGGCCCGCCACCGACCCCGCCTCCGACCCCACCCCGGGCGGCTCCGGCGGCGCCTGACGGCGCCCCCGGCTCCCGCCGGGGCTCCGGCCCCGTTCCCGGAGGAACGGGGCCGGGCGGCGGTCCGGTCCGGTGACCGGCGCGCGGTGGCCGGCGGCCGGTCACCGCGCGCCGCGCCGCGTCAGAAGCCGGCGGGCTCGGTGTAGACGCCCCACTCCTCGCGCAGCACCCCGCAGATCTCGCCCAGCGTCGCCTCGGCGCGCACCGCGTCCAGCATGGGCTCGATCATGTTGGAGCCGTCCCGGGCGGCGGCCAGCATCCCGTCCAGGGCGGCGCGCACGCGCGCGTCGTCGCGCGCGGCCTTGCGCTCGGCCAGCACGCGCACCTGCTCGCGCTCGACCTCGTGGCTGACCCGCAGGATCTCCAGGTCGCCGGTGACCGAGCCGGTGTGGCAGTTGACGCCGACGACCTTCTTCTCGCCCTTCTCCAGCGACTGCTGGTAGCGGAAGGCGGCCTCGGCGATCTCGCCGGTGAACCAGCCGTCCTCGATGCCGCGCAGGATGCCGGATGTGATCGGGCCGATGGGGTGGTTGCCGTCCGGCACCGCGCGGCGGCCGCGCTCCCGGATCTGCTCGAAGATCTTCTCGGCGTCGGCCTCGATCCGGTCGGTCAGCGCCTCGACGTACCAGGAGCCGCCCAGCGGGTCGGCCACGTTGGCCACGCCCGTCTCCTCCATCAGCACCTGCTGGGTGCGCAGCGCGATCTCCGCGGCCTGCTCGCTGGGCAGGGCGAGGGTCTCGTCCAGGGCGTTGGTGTGCAGGGAGTTGGTGCCGCCCAGCACGGCCGCCAGCGCCTCCACGGCGGTGCGCACCACGTTGTTGTACGGCTGCTGGGCGGTGAGCGAGACGCCCGCGGTCTGGGTGTGGAAGCGCAGCCACTGCGCCTTCTCGCTCTTCGCGCCGTACACGTCCCGCATCCAGCGCGCCCAGATCCGCCGGGCGGCGCGGAACTTGGCGATCTCCTCGAAGAAGTCCACGTGCGCGTCGAAGAAGAACGACAGGCCGGGCGCGAAGGCGTCCACGTCCAGGCCGCGCGAGAGGCCCAGCTCCACGTAGCCGAAGCCGTCGGCGAGGGTGTACGCCAGCTCCTGCGCGGCCGTCGAGCCGGCCTCGCGGATGTGGTAGCCGGAGACCGACAGCGGCTTGTACGCCGGGATGCCCCGGGCGCAGTGCTCCATCAGGTCGCCGATCAGGCGCAGGTGCGGCTCCGGCTCGAAGAGCCACTCCTTCTGCGCGATGTACTCCTTGAAGATGTCCGTCTGGAGCGTGCCGTTGAGGACGGAGGGGTCCACGCCCTGCCGCTCGGCGGCCACCAGGTACATGCAGAACACCGGCACGGCCGGACCGCTGATCGTCATCGAGGTGGTGACGTCGCCCAGCGGGATGTCCCGGAAGAGGACCTCCATGTCGGCGGCGGAGTCGATGGCGACACCGCAGTGGCCGACCTCGCCCAGCGAGCGCGGGTCGTCGGAGTCGCGGCCCATCAGGGTCGGCATGTCGAAGGCGACCGACAGCCCGCCGCCGCCGGCCGCGAGGATCATCTTGTAGCGCTCGTTGGTCTGCTCGGCGTTGCCGAAGCCCGCGAACTGGCGGATGGTCCAGGTCCGGCCGCGGTAGCCGGTGGGATACAGGCCGCGGGTGAAGGGGAACTCGCCGGGCCAGCCGATCCGCTCGAACCCCTCGACGGTGTCGCCGGGCGCGGGGCCGTAGACAGGCTCGACGGGGTCGCCGGAGAGCGTGGTGAAGTCGGCGTCCCGCTTGCGTGCGGCGTCGTACCGGGCCTGCCAGCGGCGGCGGCCCTCTGCGATGGCGTCAGCGTCCATACGCACAAATTTACTAGGACGTCCAAGTAATTGTCGATGGAAGACCGCCCGGTGCGGCGTGGCGCACACGGGCGGCCCAGTGGTTCCCGAGGCGCGCGCGAGGGCCGGCCCCGGCGCCCGGGGCGGCGGTCAGGCCTCGGCGGGAACGGCCGCGTCGTCCTCGACCAGCGGCCCGACCTCGCGCGACACCTTCCGCTCGACGAAGAACGCGGCGGTGGGGACGGTGCCCGCGAGCAGCACCCAGGCCAGCTTGCCGAACTTCCACTTCGCCTTGGAGCCCAGGTCGAAGGCGAAGACCAGGTACAGCACGTACAGCCAGCCGTGGGCGATGCTGACGACGCTGGTGAAGCCCTCGGCGCCGTCCATCTCCAGCAGGTACTTGCCGATCATGCCGATGACCAGCAGGACCAGCAGGACACCGGTGACGTAGGCCATCACCCGGTAGCGGGTGAGCACGCTCTTCTTCATGCACACGAGCGTAACCGGCGCTCCGCGGGGCCCGGCCGCGGCCCCGGGCCCGGCGGATTCCGGCGGAGAGCCCGGCTCAGCCCTCCTTGAAGTCCCCCGCGGCCACGCGCAGCGGCCTGAGCAGCGCGAAGATCTCGTCGCACTCCTCGTCGTCGTACGCGCCGAGCCCGAAGTCCATCGCCATCAGGTCGCGGGTGGCCGCCTCGCACACCTCGCGCCCCCGGTCGGTGATGGAGGCGAGCGTGCCGCGGCCGTCGTTGGGGTTGGGGCGCTTGGCCACCAGGCCGGACCTCACCAGGCGGTCGACGGTGTTGGTCACGGAGGTGGGGTGGACCATCAGCCGCTCACCGATCTTCGACATCGGCAGCTCGCCCGCCTTGGAGAAGGTCAGCAGCACCAGCGCCTCATAACGGGCGAAGGTCAGCCCGTAGGGCTTGACGACGGCGTCGACCTCGGCGAGCAGGATCTGGTGCGCGCGCATGATCGAGGTGATCGCGGCCATCGAGGGCACGGAGCCCCATCGCTGCTTCCACAGTTCGTCGGCGCGGGCGATCGGGTCGAACGTCAGGCTGAGCGGCTTCGGCACGGCTACGACCTTACCGGCCGGTCATATCGTGGTCAGCTCCGTCTCAGCAATCGGGCCGCCCGGCGGCACGGCCACCGCCGGGCGGGGAGGGAGGCGGCGCTCAGCCCAGGTGCCGCTCGACGGTGGCGACCTTCGAGGTCAGGCCGTCGGTGACACCGGGGCGGACGTCGGCCTTGAGGACGAGCGAGACGCGCGGCGCCCGGGCCTCGACTGCGGCCACCGCCCGCCGCACGACCTCCATGCACTCGTCCCACTCGCCCTCGATCGAGGTGAACATCGCGTCGGTGCGGTTGGGCAGCCCGGACTCGCGGACCACGCGCACCGCGTCGGCGACGTACTCCCCCACGTCCTCACCGACCCCGAGCGGAGTGACCGAGAAGGCGACGATCACGCGTCCACCGCCCCCGTGCGGGGCCGCTCGCTCTGCTTGGCCCGCTCGGCACGGGCCCGGGCGGCGATCACGCTCGCCTCGGCCTCGCGGCGCAGCAGCCTGTCGGCGTAGAAACCGCCGCCGGGCAGCACCGAGAGCACGAAGTAGAGCGCGGCGCGGCCCAGCGGCCACTTGGCGCGGTTCCAGGCGTCCAGCCAGAAGATCATGTAGAGCACGAACAGGGCGCCGTGGACGGCGCCCATCACCGGTACCGCGTTGAACTCGGTCGTGCGCTTGAGCACGGAGCACACCAGCAGCAGCAGGAAGGAGACTGCCTCCGGGGTGGAGATCAGCCGGAGGCGGCGGAGCGCTGAAGCGGTCTTGAGGTCCACGGGGAGATCCTTTGTGAAGGGATGCACAAGCTCTGCCATTGTGGCAGCCTCCCCCCGGAGACCCTCGTCCGGGTAGATTCGCACCGTGGCTCGGTTCCGACTCCAAGGCGGCAAGGTCCTCGCCGTCGACCTGGCAGGCGACACGGTCAGGGCCAAGAACGGCTCGATGGTCGCCTACGACGGTCAGATGGCCTTCAAGAAGCTCACCGGCGGCGGCGAGGGCCTGCGTGGCATGGTCACCCGCCGCCTCACCGGTGAGCAGATGGAGATGATGGAGGTGAAAGGGCAGGGCACCTGCTACTTCGCCGACCGCGCGAGCGACATCAGCCTGGTGGCGCTCCAGGGGCAGAAGCTCCATGTGGAGTCCAGCAACCTGCTGTGCGCCGACGGTTCCCTGCGCACCGGCACCGCCTTCACCGGACTGCGCGGCGCCTCCCAGGGCAACGGCCTGTTCACCACCACCGTCGAGGGCACCGGCACGGCGGCGCTGATGTCGGACGGCCCGGCGGTGGTGCTGCGCGTCACACCGCAGTCGCCGCTCCAGGTGGACCCGGGGGCGTACGTGGCCCACACCGGGAACCTGCGGCAGGAGTTCCAGACGGGCGTGAACTTCCGGACCTTCATGGGCGAGGGGTCGGGCGAGTCCTTCCAGATCCGCTTCGAGGGCGAGGGGCTGGTCTACGTCCAGCCCAGCGAGCGGAACACGATCGGCGGTGACGTCTGACCGTGAGCGACGCACGTGCGGCCACCGGCCCGCAGACGACCACCCAACCCGCACCCCCGCACCGCACGGGCGGAGAAGCGAACGGAAAGACGCCGTGAGCGACGCACGTGCGGCCACCGGCCCGCAGACGACCACCCAACCCGCGCCCCCGCACCGCACGGGCGGAGAAGCTCACAAAAGGGGGACCTGATGCCGTTCAGGGAGATCAGTTCCAAGATGGTCGAGGCCCGGGTGACGCCCGGGCAGCGGATGTTCAGCCAGCGCGGCGCGATGATCGCGTACAAGGGCGAGGTCTCCTTCACGCCCAGCATCCAGGGCGGCCAGGGCGGCATCGGCTCGATGATCGGGCGGCGACTGGCCGGCGAGGCGGCTCCGCTGATGACGGTCGAGGGCGACGGCACCGTGCTGTTCGGCCACGGCGGCCATCACGTCGAGGTGGTCGAACTGTCCGGCGACACCCTCTACGTGGAGGCGGACCGGCTGCTCGCCTTCGACGGGACGCTGGAGCAGGGCACGATGTTCATGGGCTCCCAGGGCGGGGTCATGGGCATGGTGCGCGGCCAGGTGACCGGGCAGGGGCTGTTCACCACGACGCTCAAGGGGCACGGCTCGGTGGCCGTGATGGCCCACGGCGGGGTGCTCCGGCTCCCGATCGCCCCGGGCCGCCCGGTCCACGTCGATCCGCAGGCGTACGTCGCCCACCACGGGGACGTACGGAACAAGCTCTCCACGGCGCTCGGCTGGCGGGACATGGTCGGGCGCGGCTCGGGCGAGGCGTTCCAGCTCGAACTGTCCGGGCAGGGCGAGGTGTTCGTACAGGCCAGCGAGGAGAAGCTGTGAACGGTCCGGTCGTCCACGACGCCCACACACTGCCGTCGAACGACAACGTCAACCCCTACGCGTTCTGCGTCGACCTGTCGGGCCGGTGGTTCCTGCAGAAGGGGAAGATGATCGCCTACTACGGGCAGATCACCTTCAACGGCATCGGCCACGGCCCCCTGGACCGGCTGGTCGCCGCCAGCTTCCACTCCCCGCTGCACGCCTCGGACTGGGTGGTCGCCGAGGGCAAGGGCAAGATGCTGCTCGCCGACCGGGCGTTCGACGTGAACTCGTACGACCTGGAGGACGGAAACCTCACCATCCGCTCGGGCAACCTGCTGGCCTTCGAGCCGAGCCTGGCGCTGAAGCAGTCGATCGTCCCCGGTTTCGTGACCCTGCTGGGGACGGGGAAGTTCGTGGCCGCCTCCAACGGCGAGGTGCACTTCGTGGAGCCGCCCGTACGGGTCGATCCGCAGGCCCTGGTCGGCTGGGCCGACTGCCCCTCGCCCTGCCACCACTACGACCACCAGTACATGCGCGGTGTGCTCGGCGGACTGCGGGCGATGACCGGCATCGGCGGCGTCTCCGGCGAGGAGCACCAGTTCGACTTCACCGGGGCGGGGACGGTGCTGATCCAGTCGACCGAGGTGCTGATGGAGGAGCGGGACACCGGCGCACCTCCGCCGTCGCAGCCGGGCGTCCCCGGTGCGGGCGGCGGGCACGGTGGTCACGGCGGGCACGGTGGGCAGCAACTGCCCCAGCTTCCGGGCCATTTGGGCGGCATCCAGCGCCGCTTCGGACTGTGACCGAGGCGCTGCCCCGGGTGAGGGTCCCCGGCGGAGCGCCCCCCGGCCGCCGGGTAGAGTCCCGGGGCATGGAGAGTGACAAGGAAACCCGCTGGCTGAGCGCAGAGGAGCAGCGCGCCTGGCGTGTCCACCTCGACGTCAACAGGCTTCTCATGCACCAACTGGAGCGGGACCTCCAGCCGTTCGGGCTGACCATGAACGACTACGAGATCCTGGTGAACCTCTCCGAGTCGGACGACCACCGGATGCGGATGAGCGATCTGGCCGCCGCCACCCTGCAGTCCAAGAGCCGTCTGTCCCACCAGATCACCCGCATGGAGAAGGCCGGGCTGGTGCGCCGGGAGAACTGCGAGTCCGACAAGCGCGGGCTGTTCGCGGTGCTGACCGAGCACGGCTGGACGACGATGCGCGAGGTCGCGCCGCACCATGTCGCCTCCGTGAGGAGCCACTTCATCGACCTGCTCGCACCCGAGGCGCTCGACGTGCTGCACGGCTCACTGGTGCCGGTCGCCGAACACCTGCGGTCGCTGCGCGGACGCGGTTGAGACGCCCCGTCAAACCCCCGCGCCCCGCGGGGAGTCCGTAGGGGATGATGAGGAGGACCCGCTCGACTGCCGTGACGGACAAGACGCGGCGGGTCCGCGGCTGACTGGCCCTTTCCGGGGGAGCGCTGGACCGGACGAGCGGGAGGGTCATCTGCCGCCGGACCCGCGCCAAGAGGTAACCGCCGATGAGTCAGCCACCACCGGGCCGGCCCCCGAACGACGGCTTCGGCCCCCCGCAGTATCCGGGCGGGCAGCCGCAGCCGCCCCGGCAGCCCCCGCCGCCGCAGGGCGGCCCGCCCCAGGCTCCGCCGCCGGGCTACGGCGGGCCCGCGGCGTACCCCCAGGGCGGCGGGCAGCCGGGCTACGCCTACCCGCAGCCCGGGCAGCAGCCGCCCCAGCAGCCCTACGGGCAGCCGAACCCGTACGCCGCCTACCCGCCGCCTCCGCAGGCCGGTGGAGGCCCCGGCCCGAAGGGCGCGAAGGGCAGGGTGGCCCTCATCGTCGGCGGCGCCGTGGTGGCGCTCGCCCTCATCGGCGGCGGGGTCTACCTGGCGGTCGGTGATGACGACGGCGAGCCGGCCGCCACCGCCGCGAGCCCCTCCCCCAGCGTCTCCTCCGAGCCTGCCGAGGAGACGGACGAGCCGGAGGAGCCGACCGAGGAGCCGGCCGAGGACCCGCTCGACGACTACGACGAGCCCACCGACGAACCGGCCGACGAACCGGCCGACGAACCGGCCGGGGCGCCGCCCGCCCAGAACGACTTCAAGGGGCAGTGGCAGGGCGAGGGCGCCAGGACGCTGACCGTCGGCAAGGTCTTCGAGAGCGGGGAGGCCGAGGGGAAGAACTCGGTCTCCTGGGTCGAGTTCGGCGGCGACGGCATATGCGTGGGCATCGGCGAGAACCAGAGCCGCGGCTACCGGATCGCGCTCAAGTGCGGCGAGGGCGATGACGAGGAGTACATCGCGGGCACCGCCAACAAGACCTCGGACGGCGAGAGCATCAAGATCAAGTGGGACGACGGGGGCGGAACCGACACCCTCGACTGGATCGGCGACGACAACATCACCTAGTGCCGCCCCGGGCGGGCCGGGGCGGCGGCGGGCAGCCGCAGGGTGAACAGGGCGCCGCCCCCGGCCGCCCGGCCGACGGTGAGGGTGCCGCCGTGCCGGCCCGCCACGTCGCGGGCGATGGCCAGCCCCAGCCCGGCTCCGCCGTCGTCCCGGCTGCGCGCGTCGTCCAGCCGTACGAACCGCTCGAAGATCCTCTCCCGCTCCTCCTCCGGCACCCCGGCGCCGTCGTCGGCGACCTCCAGCACGGCCTGCCCGTGTTCGCGGCCCACCCGCACCCGGACGCGGGAGGCCGCGTGGCGCTGGGCGTTGTCCAGGAGGTTGCCGAGCACCCGGGCGAGCAGGCCGCGCGAGCCCGACACCTCCACCGATTCACCGTCCTCGCCGCCCTCACCGTCCTCGCCGTTCTCCAGGACCACGGCGATCCGGTCCCCGGTGCGCTGCGCCAGTTCCTCCCGCACCAGCGCGTACAGGTCCACCCGCGCGTCACCGGGGCGCTCCCCGGCGTCCAGGCGGGCCAGCAGCAGCAGATCGGCGGCGAGGGCCTGCAGCCGTACGGTGTCGTGGACCGCGCCGTCGATGTCGAGCAGTCCGGGGTGGGCGGCGGCGACCTCCAGCTGGGTACGCAGGGAGGCGATCGGGCTGCGCAGCTCGTGCGAGGCGTCGGCGACGAAGCGGCGCTGCCGTTCGACGGACGCCTCCAGGGCGCTCAGGGTCTCGTTGGTGGTGCGCGCCAGGCGCGCGACCTCGTCGCGGGAGGGGGGCTCGGGCACGCGCCGGGACAGGTCGGTGCCGGCCGCGACGGCCGCCATCTCCCGCCGGATGCCCTCCACCGGGCGCAGCGCGCCCCGGGTGACCAGCCAGGTGACGCCCCCGACGACGGCGAGCAGCGCGGGCAGCCCGGCGAGCATGGTGCCGGTGACGGTCGAGACGGCCTCCTCCTGCTCGGCGAGGGAGGCGCCGGCGTAGACGGTGACGGGGACGCGGTCGCGGGTGACGCCCTGCACGGCGACCAGGCGGAAGTCCTGCGTCGCCGCAGCCCGGGAGCGGTCGTAGGTCACCTCCCCGTCCTCGTCGACGGGCAGGGCGACGGTGCGGGTGACGCTGTTGCGGTCCACCGCGACAGGCTCGTCGGACGGCGCCGGGGTGGCGCCGCCCCCGTCGTCGTCGCGGTCGTCGTCGCGGTCGTCACGGTCGTCACGGTCGTCACGGTCATCGCCGTCGCCGTCGTCGCCGCTGTCCTCCGGAGAGGGCGTGGTGGGCGTCCGCCGGGGTTCCGCGGGCCTGTTGAAGTCGGCGACGGGCCCGCGCCCGCGCAGCGGGGCGCCGGCACCGAGCACCGTGCCGAAGGCGTCCACCACCTGCACCGGTTCGTCGTCCGCCAGCGCGTCCACTCCCGCCACCTCCTCCGCCGGCACGTCGGCGACCCCGGCGGCGACCTCGCGGGCGGTGGTCTCGGCGTGCAGCCGGGCGTTCTCGGCGAGGCCTCCGCGGAGCACCTCGACCACCGCGACACCGGCCGCCACCAGGGCGACCGCCACCACGAGCGTGGCGCCGAGCGCGGCGCGCACCCGGACGGTGAGCCGGGCCAGCGGGGAGGGCAGGGGCCTACGCACCGGCCCGCACCAGCCGGTACCCGGCGCCGCGCACCGTGGCGATCGCCGCGCTGCCCAGCTTGCGGCGCAGCGCGCTGACGTACACCTCGACGATGTTGACGTCGCCCTCATAGGCGAAGTCCCAGACGTGTTCGAGGACTTCCGCCTTGGAGACCACCTCCCCGGCGCGCACCGCCAGGTACTCCAGGACGGCGAACTCCTTGGCGGTCAGCGCCACCTCGCGCCCGTCCAGGGTCACCCGCCGTGCGGCGGGGTCCACGGTCAGCCCGCCCACCCGCAGCACGGCCGCCCCGCCCCGGGTGCGGCGACGCAGCAGCGCCCTCACCCGGGCGAGCAGCACCACGTAGGAGAACGGCTTGGCGAGGTAGTCGTCGGCGCCGGTGTCGAGGCCCTCGGCCTCGTCGTACTCGCCGTCCTTGGCGGTCAGCATCAGGATCGGCGTCTCGTCCCCGGCGGCGCGCAGGGCCGAGCAGACCCGGTAGCCGTTCATGCCCGGCAGCATGATGTCGAGGACGATCAGGTCGTAGGGACCCTCGGTAGCCCGGTGCAGCCCGTCCCGCCCGTCGTGGACCACGTCGACGGCGAACCCCTCGGCCGTCAGCCCCCTGGCCAGCGACAGGGCGAGCCGCTTCTCGTCCTCCACGATCAGTACGCGCATGGGGTCAGCCTGCCAAAAGCCGCCTGAAGAGATCTTCAGGCGGCTTCAGGAAGCCCTCAGCCGCACCCTGCGACGGTGTTCCACGCCGGATACGGAACCCCGCCTCCAGGGAGGAAACACCCATGAACCGCAAGCTGGTCGTCGCCGCAGTCGCCACCGCCGCCCTAGCCGTCGGCGGTGGCACCCTCGCCTTCGCCGGGGACGACACCGATCGGAGCGCCCTGGCCGCGAGTCTGCGGGCCGGTGCCGACACCGACGGCCGGGACGACACCGACGGCCGGGACGACCGGAGCGACGACGACCGGGGCGAGCGGCAGACGCTGCGCGACACCGAGGTGACGCTCCAGGAGGCCGTCGCGGCCGCGCTGAAGGCCGTACCGGGCACGGCGGAGTCCGCCGAGCTGGACGACGACAGCGACCGGCCGGTCTGGGACGTCGACGTCCTGGGCGAGGACGGCGCCTGGCACGAGGTCTCGGTGGACGCGGACAGCGCCGACGTGCTGGAGCGGGGCGCCGGCCCGGACGACGGCGACGACGCGGAGGACGACCGGGACGACGACACGGACGACCGCGGCGACGACGCGGAGGACCGGGGCAGGGCCGACGCCGACGACCAGGACGGCGACCGGGACGACGACCGCCGCGAGGGCTGACGGCCGCCCCCCGCCGGGCTCACTCGCCCGTCAGCCCCGCCACCAGCTCGTCGGCCGCCGCGTACGGGTCGAGCGTCCCGGCCGCGATCCGCTCGGCCAGCGCGTCCAGGCGCCGGTCGCCGCGCAGGTCGCCGATGCGCTCGCGCAGCGCGGTCACCGCGATGGTCTCCACCTCGCGGGCCGCGCGCGCCCGGCGGCGCTCGGCGAGCACCCCGCGCTCCTCCATCCAGGCCCGGTGCTTCTCCAGCGCCTCGACGACCTCGTCGACGCCCTCGCCGCGCGCGGCGACGGTCTTGACGATCGGCGGGCGCCAGTCGCCGGGCTTCCGGGCCTCGCCGAGGCCCAGCATGTGGTTGAGCTCGCGGGCGGTGGCGTCGGCGCCGTCGCGGTCGGCCTTGTTGACCACGTAGACGTCGCCGATCTCCAGGATCCCGGCCTTGGCGGCCTGGATGCCGTCGCCCATGCCGGGTGCGAGGAGGACGACGGAGGTGTCGGCCTGCGAGGCGATCTCGACCTCGGACTGGCCGACGCCGACCGTCTCCACCAGGACCACGTCGCAGCCGGCCGCGTCCAGGACGCGGATGGCCTGCGGGGCGGCCCAGGCCAGGCCGCCGAGGTGGCCGCGGGTGGCCATGGAGCGGATGTAGACGCCGGGGTCGGAGGCGTGCTCGGACATCCGCACCCGGTCGCCCAGCAGCGCGCCGCCGGAGAAGGGCGAGGAGGGGTCCACCGCGAGGACGCCGACCCGCCTGCCGGCCTTGCGGTACGCGGTCACCAGCGCCGAGGTGGAGGTGGACTTGCCCACCCCCGGCGAGCCGGTCAGGCCGACGACGTACGCGTTGCCCGTCAGCGGCGCCAGCGCCGCCATGACCTCCCTGAGCTGCGGGGAGGCGCCCTCCACCAGCGAGATCAGCCGGGCCACGGCCCGGGGCCTGCCCTGCCGTGCCTGCTCCACCAGTCCGGGGACGTCCACCGCCATGCGTGCTGCGCTCCTCGCGTTACTCGGCCGTCGCCGGCCCTCGGTCGGCCCTCATCGGCCCTCGTCGGCCGCCGGACGGCCGCTGTGGCCGGCCGCCCGGTCCGGCCGTCATTCTTTCCCGCGCCGCTCGCGCGCCGCCGTGCCGCCGGTCACACGGGCCCGCACCCGCCGGATACGGCGTACGGGCCCGTGCGACCGCGCCGTCACTTCCCGGGCACCCGCACGATCAGGGCGTCGCCCTGGCCGCCGCCCCCGCACAGCGCCGCGGCGCCGACGCCCCCGCCGCGCCGCTTGAGCTCCAGGGCGAGGTGGAGCACGATGCGCGCGCCGGACATACCGATCGGGTGACCCAGCGCGATCGCGCCGCCGTTGACGTTCACCTTTTCGTGGTCGATGCCGAGGTCCTTCATCGACTGCACCGCGACGGCCGCGAACGCCTCGTTGATCTCGATCAGGTCGAGGTCGCCGACCTCCAGGTCGTCCTTCTTCAGGGCGTGGCGGATGGCGTTGGACGGCTGCGACTGCAGGGAGTTGTCGGGGCCCGCGACGTTGCCGTGGGCGCCGATCTCGGCGATCCACTCCAGGCCCAGCTCCTCGGCCTTGGCCCTGCTCATCACGACCACCGCGGCGGCGCCGTCGGAGATCTGCGAGGAGCTGCCGGCGGTGATGGTGCCGTCCTTGGCGAAGGCCGGGCGCAGCCTGCCCAGGGACTCGGCGGTGGTCTCGGGCCGGATGCCCTCGTCCTTGGAGAACAGGATCGGGTCGCCCTTGCGCTGCGGGATCTCCACCGGGGTGATCTCGGCGTCGAACAGGCCGTTCTTCTGCGCGGCGGCGGCCCGCTGGTGGGAGAGGGCGGCGATCTCGTCCTGCTCGGCGCGGCCGATGCCCAGGCGGGTGTTGTGCTTCTCGGTGGACTCGCCCATGGCGACGTTCTCGAAGGAGTCGGTCAGGCCGTCGTGGGCCATGGCGTCCAGCATCTGCACCGCGCCGTACTTGAAGCCCTCGCGGGACTTCGGCAGCAGGTGGGGGGCGCCTGTCATGGACTCCTGGCCGCCGGCGACGACCACGTCGAACTCGCCGGCGCGGATGAGCTGGTCGGCCAGCGCGATGGCGTCCAGGCCCGACAGGCAGACCTTGTTGATCGTCAGCGCGGGGACGTTCATGGGGATGCCGGCCTTGACGGCGGCCTGGCGCGCCGGGATCTGCCCGGCGCCGGCCTGGAGCACCTGGCCCATGATCACGTACTCGACCTGGTCCCCGCCGATGCCCGCGCGGTCCAGGGCCGCCTTGATGGCGAAGCCGCCCAGGTCGGCGCCGGAGAAGGTCTTCAGGGAGCCCAGCAGGCGGCCCATGGGCGTACGGGCGCCCGCGACGATCACGGAGGTGGCGGCGGACGCCGAACGGGTCTCGGGGTTCGTCTTTTCGGTCACGGTGCGGCCCCTTCGGAGCAGGGAGTTAACGAGGGTTATCGCCAATGTACTGAGCGGTACCGTCCCGGGTCACCGGTCGGTCGGTGTGACCGTGCGCACGTTGCGTAACCACACCCCGGGACGGTGCACTGTCTTCCATGCTGACGCGCATCGACCACATCGGTATCGCCTGTTTCGACCTGGACAAGACGGTGGACTTCTACCGTGCCACCTACGGCTTCGAGGTGTTCCACACCGAGGTGAACGAGGAGCAGGGGGTGCGCGAGGCCATGCTGCGGATCAACGGCACGGACGACGGCGGCGCCTCCTACCTCCAGCTCCTGGAACCGACCCGCGACGACTCCACGGTGGCCAAGTGGCTGGCGAAGAACGGCGAGGGCGTGCACCACATCGCCTTCGGCACCGCGGACGTCGACGGCGAGGCCGAGGCGATCCGGAACAAGGGCGTCCGGGTGCTGTACGACGAGCCGCGCACCGGCTCGATGGGCTCGCGGATCACCTTCCTCCACCCCAAGGACTGCCACGGCGTACTCACCGAACTGGTCACCTCCGCTTCCTCACACCACTGACGCCCGCTCCCCCGGCCGGTAGAGTGGCCGTTCGGCCGGGGCTGCGGGCCGGCAGGGGCCCGTCCCATGTTCCGCCGATGATCTGACACCATTTCTCCGAAGGGTCAGTTCACCTTCACCACGACCAGGGGACGGATGGGACCGCGCAGTGCGGGGCTACGACCGCTACGAGGCTGACGACCACCTCGACCACCTCTCTCAGCTCGAAGCCGAGATGAAGCGGCTGAAGGACGAGCGGGACAAGGCGGTCGACCACGCCGACGACCTCGGCTACCAGGTCGAAGTGCTGCGCGCCAAGCTGCACGAGGCGCGCCGCGCTCTCGCCGCGCGCCCGGCCGGCTACGACAACCTGTCGCACCAGGCCGAGCAGCTCCTGCGCAATGCCCAGGCGCAGGCCGAGCAGTTGCGCGCGGACGCCGAGCGCGAGCTGCGCGAGGCCCGGGCCCAGACCCAGCGGATCCTGCAGGAGCACGCCGAGCGGCAGGCCCGTATGGAGGCCGAGCTGCACGCGGAGGCGGTCGCCCGCCGCCAGCGGCTGGACGAGGAGCTGGCCGAGCGCCGCGCGACCGTCGAGTCCCACGTCAACGAGAACGTCGCCTGGGCCGAGCAGTTGCGCGCCCGCAGCGAGTCGCAGGCCCGGCGGCTGATGGACGAGGCCCGCGCCGAGGCCGAGCAGACCCTGGCCGCGGCCCGCGCCGAGGTGCAGCGGCTGACCGAGCAGTCCCGGCAGCGCCTGAACTCCGAGGCGGAGTCCGCCAAGGCCGAGGCCGAGCAGTTGCTGCGCCGGGCCCGCGCGGACGCCGAGCGGCTGCTGAACGCCGCCTCCACCCAGGCGCAGGAGGCCACCGAGCACGCCGAGCGGCTGCGCACCTCCACCGCGGCCGAGTCCGATACCGCCCGCCGCGAGGCCACCGCGCTGGCGCGCCAGGCCGAGCAGCGGATGCAGGAGGCCGAGACGGCGCTGCGCGAGGCCCGCGCGGAGGCCGACCGCGTCCTGGCCGAGGCTCGCGAGGCCGCCGCCAGGCGGCTGGCCGACGCCGAGTCGGAGAACGAGCAGCGCGGGCGTACCGCCAAGGCCGAGATCGCGCGCATGGTCGCCGAGGCCACCAAGGACGCCGAGGCCGCCAAGGCCGAGGCCGAGCAGGTGCGGGCCGACGCCCGTGCCGAGGCCGAGCGGCTGATCGCCGAGGCCCGCGAGAGCGCCCGCGCGAAGTCGGCCGAGGAGTCGGCCGCCCAGCTCGCCGAGGCCGCGCGTACGGCCGAGGAGGTGCTCACCAAGGCGTCCGAGGAGGCCAAGGCCACCACCCGGGCCGCCACCGAGGAGGCCGAGCGGCTGCGGGCCGAGGCCGAGGCGGAGGCCGACCGGCTGCGGGCCGAGGCGCACGATCTGGCCGAGCAGCTCAAGGGCGCGGCCAAGGACGACACCAAGGAGTACCGCGCCAAGACCGTCGAGCTCCAGGAGGAGGCGCGGCGGCTGCGCGGCGAGGCCGAGCAGTTGCGCGCGGACGCGGTCGAGGAGGGCGAGCGGATCCGCGGCGAGGCCCGCCGCGAGGCCGTCCAGCAGATCGAGGAGGCCGCCAGCCGCGCCGAGGAGCTGCTCAGCCAGGCCAAGGCGGACGCCGAGGAGACCCGCGGCGCCGCGGTGGCCGAGGGCGAGCGGGTGCGCACCGAGGCGATCGAGCGGGCCACCGCCCTGCGCCGCCAGGCCGAGGAGGCCCTGGAGCGGGCCCGCGCCGAGGCCGAGGAACTGCGGACCGCGGCCGAGCAGCAGGCCGAGCGGACCCGCGCGGAGGCCGAGCAGAGCGGCCGCAGGCTGCGCGAGGAGGCCGAGCAGGCCGTCACCGCCCGCCGCGCCGAGGCCGACGCGGAGCTGGAGCGGCTGCGCGATGAGGCCGAGCAGCGGCTGACCGCCGCCGAGGAGGAGCTGCGCGGGGCCCGGGAGGAGGCCGAGCGGCTGCGCGAGGAGGCCCGCGCCGAGACCGAGCGGCTGCGCGCGGAGTCGGCGGAGCGGCTGCGCGGTCTGCGGGAGCAGGCCGAGGAGGAGGCC